>JAWOFY010000369.1:0-4310 GCA_046497285.1 Candidatus Hydrogenedentota bacterium | reverse complement strand
GGCCGGACGCAAGAGTTGCTCAATATCATTGATCGACTTATCAACACGGGCGAACTTCCCACCGTTCCGGTGTACGCTTCGGGCCTCGGCCGGGCGATCTACGAGGTCTACGACAAATTCAACGATTTCTTGAAACCGGAAGTGTCGCTAAGCCCGCTCTACCAGTTCAAACGCATCGGTGATGTCTGGGATCCGCGGGTAAGCCGTAAACTTCTCAAACAGCCCAGCATCATCGTGGCGACCTCGGGTATGATGGTTGAGAACACGCCTTCCGCCATGATCGCGCAAGAGATGGTGAAGGAAGATAATCACGGGATCTTCTTTGTCGGCTACCTTGACCCGGACACCTTGGGCTACAAGCTGCTCAACGCCGAACTCGGCCAACCTTTGCGTTTTGAATTGGAGGGTCAGGACACGCCGGTCACCCTTCCTAATCGGCAGACCTTCCACTTCAGCGCCCACGCTCCGCGCGAGGATTTGGTCCACGTTGTTCGGCAAACGCAACCCCGCAACGTGGTGTTTATCCACGGCGAGGAAGACGCCATCGACTGGCTGAAGGGCGCCTGCAATGGGGTCGCGAATCGCTTTGCCCCCGATATCGGAGAAACCATCACCCTGGAGTAAGTGCCGTGAAACGAGCAAGGCGCGGCCGTGGCTCACCACCGGTGAACAACGCGGCGGGAAACGGTTCCACTCCGTAACATGACTCAGTTCACCTGGAATATGGCCCCGCCAGCCCAAGAACACCACGCCGTCGCGCGGCGCGCCCGAAAAAGCCTCGTGCGAAAGGCTATCGGTTACGCGGGCATTGGTGTGACGCTAATGACCCAGCGGTTGCCTCTGGGCGCCGCGCGGCGATTGGGCAAAGCTTTCGGCCTTCTTGTCTATTACGTCGTGCCCCGTCTTCATCACAGAGGCATGGACAACCTTAACCGAGCCTATGGAGATAGCCTCTCCCGCCGTGAAAAGATTCGGATCCTCAAGCAAACCGCATCGAATATGGGAATCGTGTCTGCGGAATTCGGCCGTATCCCGATTATCAACACAGAGTTTGTCCGAAATCACATCACGGTCGAGGGTTTGGAGCATATTGACAGGAGCCGGGGCGCGGTTTTTGTGGCGGCGCACTATGGGAACTGGGAGTGGCTCGGGCCCGTGTTGCGCACGGCCGATCTCCCTGTCGCGGAAATTGTCCGCCCTTCAACCCATCCCGCGCTGGACGCAGTGGTGAATGCTGTTCGCCAATCGAATGGCGTGATTACCCTCCGGCGCGACGAAGCGGGTCTGAAGCTGGTGCGTATGCTGCGCCAAGGGTACATGGTTGGCATACTCATTGATCAGAATCCAAAGACAGCCGCCGCACCCGTGACGTTCTTTGGCCGGCCCTGTTGGGCCACGGCCGCCCCTGTGATGGCGGCCCTTCGCGCCGGGGTTCCCCTGCATGGGATCCGAGCTGTCCGCGCCGCCGGCGGCCGCTATGACTTCGAGATCACCCCGCCCATCTCTCTTGAGCAAACCAGGGACTTCCGGCAAAGCGTTGTCGTGAATGTTCAGCGTTGTCAGGACCTCATCGAGCAATGGGTTCGCGAACACCCCGGGCATTGGATGTGGTTCCACCGGCGCTGGCGCCTCCGCTCCGGCCTGGCTCGCAAATGGGAGAGGAAGAAAACCAATTGACGACCATGCCGCATCCCTGAACACCGGACAACTCAGCCGAATTCGTCTTGATGGCCTTGTTGTTTGCGCTTGAAACAGGAAGTTATGCTCACCCACTCGGTGAGGCCGTAGCGCCGGCATCTGGCTGGCATTCACGGGCCGCCTGGAAAGCTGCGCTACGGTAGTACAAATCTTTAACCGGCGATTAGGCATCCACGAACAGGCTGACACGGCGGCGGCGGGAAGTGTATGATTGAGAAGGCCGCCGTGCTCCACATTCATACTGAGCTGGAGTCTTGTTTGTTCGCGGCGCACATTGGATTGGCTGTACGCTAAGGACGTTCAAGGCGAGAAGGCCAGCAAGGGAGAGACTGTAATATGCGCATCCTCGTCACGGGCTCGAACGGCTTGGTGGGCCGCGCGGTGTCGCGCCTCTTAAGTACGTCTGGACACAACGTGGTCCCCCTCTTGCGTCAAGGAAGACCGGGGGGGCGCGGGCTGCGGTGGGACCCCGAGAGAGGTCAAATCGAATCGACCCAACTCCACGGCTTCGGGGCGGTCATCCATCTCGCGGGCGAGAACATCGCGGGCCGGTGGTCCGAGGAGAAGAAGCGCCGGATTCGGGACAGCCGCGTCAAGGCGACCCGGACCCTGTGCCAAGCGTTGGCGCGGCGTCCCTCTCCCCCTCATGTATTGGTTGCCGCGTCTGGGGTGAACTATTACGGCGATCGGGGGGAAGAATTGCTCACGGAGGACAGCCCCCCGGGCGAAGGTTTCTTGTCGGAGGTTTGCGCGGAATGGGAAGCAGCCACGCTTCCCGCTGCCGAAGCGGGAATTCGCGTTGTCAATCTGCGTTTCGGAATGGTGTTGAGCACAGAGGGTGGCGCGTTGCCCAAAATGCTAAAACCTTTTCGCTTGGGGCTGGGTGGCCCCGTGGGAGGCGGACGGCAATTCATGAGCTGGGTGACATTGGATGATGCGGCCTCAATCATACAGTTCGCCCTTGAGAACGAAACCCTTCGGGGTCCCGTCAACGCCGTTAGCCCCAACCCGGTCACCAACCGCGAGTTCGCGCGCACGCTCGGAGCCGTTCTTCACCGCCCCGCCTTGCTTCCTGTTCCAAGGTTCGCCGCCCGCGCCGTTCTTGGCGAAATGGGCGAGGAACTCCTGTTGAGCAGCATGCGGGCGGCCCCCCGGCGTTTGGAGGACGCGGGTTATGAGTTTGCGTGGCCTGACTTGCGAAGGGCGCTGGAGGCCGTGCTGACCCAGGAGAATAACACGTAGCATGATAAAGCAACGGTGGCCCTAGGCTTAGGGCGCATTGCGGTGGTAGGAACCGTTTGGCGCGTTGGCATTTTTCGAGCAGGCCCCGTGTTCACGTAACCGAAGCATCGGAATACCAACTACGTATCATTCGCTCGATCAAGCGTAAGGAGTAAAGGATGTTGTCGCGCATTCTTGAACTGTTCCACGACGCAACTCAAGACGAAGAGCAGCCCTCCACGGAAGAACGGGTGCGCCTCGCCACGGCCGCTATCTTGGTTGAATGCGCCCGGGCCGACGAGACGTTTTCCCACTCGGAAAAGGAGCATGTGATCGAAACGTTGCGCCAACGGTTCCAGCTCCCCCAAGAGGAAGCGGAGGAGTTGCTTCGGGAGAGCAAACAGAGTTTGAGGGAAAGCAGCGATCTCTGGACGTTCACAAACGCGCTCAATGAGGCGCTGAGCCCTGATGAGAAAACTGAAATCCTTGAGGAGGCGTGGCGCATCATTTTTCTTGACGGCGCGCTCCACGCCCACGAGGACTATCTTATCCACAAGCTGGCCCGGCTTCTCAATTTGACGCACCCCGAACTCATTGAGGCGAAGATGAAAGTGCTGGAGGAAGTGCGCAATAGTCCCGAACCGTAGTTGCTCGCCGCGTTAACGCGAGTCAATGGCTTGTGGGTTCCCCAGCGTCTCCGTCCCAGCTTCCATTGGAATCAAAGAAATAACGCAAAGTTTCGCGCTCCGTGACACCCGTGGGGATAGTCGCGGAGGCGGCTTGGGCTTCAACCCGGCTGTTTTGGGGTTCGCTGCGGTACAACTCGTAGGTGTAGTCGATATATCCTGCATACCCCCTTTCTCTCTCGCCGCTTCCCCCTCTCGGCGTCACGTCCACGGGTCGATAGTCTACGTACTCTCGCCGCTGTTTGTAATAGTGGCCGCGCAGAGGCCCCTCTTCTTCGTACTCGATCGCTCCATGGCGATGCTCGGTGTTTAATCGTTCAAGCTCGATTTGCCCGACATGGTCCAGCCGGTCGAACACGCTGTCGGCCGCCGTGCTTGGCTCCTCGGCGCCCTCCCGCAGCCCAAAATCCGACAAGACCTTGTTGCCCACTTCCGCTGGGGTCCGTTGACACCCGAGGACCACCACGGCCAAGCACACCATCACGGCAGCGGCCCACTTCATCATCCTGCTCCTTCTCTGTTGAGTTTCAGCACCTGCTGGGCGGTCCGCCCGAATATCCAGTCTTGTTCGGATTCCGTGAACCCGCGCGCATCCAGTTCCCGCCGCATGCTTTCGTAGGCTTCGTTCAAGCGAACATCGGGATGGTCGGAGCCATACAGGCATCGGTCCGCTCCAATGCGGCGTATCGGGTAAAAAATGGCTTG
>JAWOFY010000247.1:0-2581 GCA_046497285.1 Candidatus Hydrogenedentota bacterium | reverse complement strand
CATGGGTTCCAGGCGCCCGCCAAGGTCGATAGGCTCCTCAGCAAATGCCCAAACCCCGGCCAGCAGCGTCGCGCCTGCAACACATACCCGTGTTATATGTTTCATCATCTTCGTTACCTTTCCGTACTGGCTTGCTTAACCCCTATCTCAGGCGCTCTTAGTCCCATAAGCCCTCGTGTTTTGAAGAGCATGCGTCCAGAAGTTCAAGGCGGCCGAGCGATAGGCAACCCAACACGCTTCGCGTGTGAACGCTTTTGGTCACGCAGCCTTTCGCCTACCGCATCGTCCAAAACGCTGTACCACGCACGCCCAACTCGAGGCCTCATCAACCGTCAAGATAATGAACATCCACATAATAGGCTCCGCGCGCCGCTTCGCCCCCTTCGATGAGCCATGTCTGGAGGGTAGTATCGCCGGCGGGCAGTTCGACCTCGAACCGGACTTCAGTCGCCCCCGGCTCTACCTCGGCGGTGATATCGTGCTCGCCCACCTCCAACCGGGCCTCTTCCGCTTCGAGCGGATATTCGGCCACGGCGGGCCGTTCGCGCAAGACGAAAGCGTACCGCCCTTCCCGCACGACTCGCAACGCCCAGGGACCGTTGCTTTCCATGCGCTGGCGGATGTGCCGCTGATGCCAGGGGATATTCTGCGTGCCCTCCACCAGCCAATCGTGGGAGGATAGCTGCGTGGGATTCTCGTGTTCCGAGCCCACGTAGAGGCGCGTGGGTTCGCCGAAGTGCTCCGAAATGTCTTCCCACCAGCGCTCGTATTCCTCGCGCAAGCGCTCCGCCACCTCGGGATGTTCGCCAATGATGTTGTCCTGCTGGCCGGGATCAGCCTGGATGTCGTAGAGTTCCTCGCCATCCACGAGACGCCACCTATCCGTCATCACCGCCGTATTTCTCCCTTTGATCGGGTCCAGAACGCGCTGGTTGTGCAAGCATAACGTGCGGTCAGGCCAGTCTTCGGCTTCACCGGTCAACAAAGGTGCAAGCGAATCGCCGTCGAAGGCGAGGTCCTCCGGCGCGGACACGCCGCACAACGCGAGCAACGTGGGCATGAGGTCGATATTGGCTGTAAGCCGCGTGACGTCCCGTCCGCCTCCGATGCCGCCGTTGGGATAGCGGACGAAGCACGGTACCCGGTGGCCGCCATCGTAGTGCGACCCTTTGGTTCCGCGCAGGCCGGCATTGAACTCTTCTCCCATGGTCGTGCCGTCGTCGGTCGTAAAGACCACGATGGTGTTGTCCGAGAGCCCCCATCGGTCAAGCCGGTCCAACAACACGCCGAGGTTGTCGTCCAAGTTTGAAATCATGCCCCAGAACCGCTTCAGCCGGTCGGGGGCATCCACGTCTTCGTAGAGATCGGCGTAGCGTTGGGGGACGTTGGAATGCGTCTGATGGGCCGCGTTAGTCGGCAAATAAACGAAGAACGGCTCATCGCGGTGTTGCTCAATGAAGCGGAGCGCCTCATCAAAAAAGACGTCCGTGCAATAGCCCTGGAAGGGTTTCCATTCGCCGTTCTTGTGGTAGTGGTCCTCGAAGTAGTCGTTGCCCCAATAGTCCGGCGCTTGGCCTACGCCGCCGGCCCAATGGACCACGCTGTGCTCGAACCCGCGAAAGCGGGGCGCGTACGGATAGGTGTCGCCCAAATGCCACTTGCCGAAGATGGCCGTGCGATAGCCCGCCTCGCGAAACACGTCGGCGATGGTGACCTCATCCTCGCGCAACATGTTCCGGCCCATCACGGTGTGCCACACACCCACGCGGCTGGAGTAGCGTCCGGTCATCAGGGCCGCGCGTGTGGGTGAACAGGTGGGATCGATGGCGTGAAACTGCTCCAGCCGGACGCTCTCCTCGCGGAGACCGTCCATGACGGGCGTCATGAGATGCGGATGACCGTGGGCGCCTATGTCCTTGTAGCCCATATCGTCCCCCATGACAAAAACGACATTTGGCGCGCTGTTTTGCCGCGCCCCTTGCGCCCGCGCCAACGGACCGCAGAACCCCGTGGCGACCAGCGCGCCCATGGTGATCGATGTTCCTTTTAGGAAATCGCGACGTGAAATCATGACTGCCTCCCTTGTTCTGAATTCCCACGCCCTCCTTCGCGGCGTTTTCTTGAGTATCTTATCCCTGATACTCCCATTCAGGCCATAATGTCAAACTCTTTTCTTTGGCCCTAATCGCCGAGCAGGAGGAGTGGTCGTGAACAACGCGCATCCGTTTGTCCGGATAGCGGTAGATCGCAACAAAATACAATGCTTCATCCAGCGATAGAAAGCACGGAAAGGGAAAGGAAGCATTCCCTTAGGAGTTTGCGGAAAGGGCGCCAGCTCGGGGGGCTTGCGCCGGGAAAGTGTGCGCTTGTACCGCTCTTTGGCGCCGCTTCAATTTTGACTTACGTAAGGCATTTATGTTAAAAGTTCCTTTCGTGGTTGGTTTTGGCTGTGGTGTGCCTCCGCGCAGCTGCGTTTTCCGTGGTTTTTCGCATGAAAGAAGCAACTCTCCCCGAGGATTCCTTATGGCCGCTATGAAAGTGGGTTTGGTGGGATGCGGCAACATTGCCGCCGATATTTGCC
>JAWOFY010000199.1:0-5757 GCA_046497285.1 Candidatus Hydrogenedentota bacterium | reverse complement strand
CGCCGTGACGAGGTCCTGATTCAACGAACCCCCGTTGACGCCAATGCGCACCGGCTTGCCGTTGTCCACGGCGATGCGGCATATCTCGGAGAACTGCGCGTCCCGTTTGGAGCCCCGCCCTACGTTGCCGGGGTTGATGCGGTACTTATCGAGCGCCGTGGCGCAATCGGGGTGCTGCCTAAGAAGCTTGTGCCCGTTGAAATGAAAGTCGCCAATCACGGGGACCGCGCTGCCGGCGTCCCTCACCCGCGCCACGATTTCGGGCACGGCGGCGGCGGCCTCGGCCGTGTTCACCGTGATGCGCACCAGCTCCGAACCGGCCTCGGCCAGCTCCACGATTTGGCGGGCCGTCGGCTCTGGGGTGGCCGTGTCCGTGTTGGTCATCGACTGCACCACCACGGGCGCGCCACCGCCCACTTGGACACCGCCCACATCGACGGCATGTGTGTCATACCGTTGCGCCAAGACCATGTTATCTACTACCTCCGGATAGCGTTTTCAAGTGAGATGCTGGTGGGGAAAAAGAAGCGTGCAGAAAAACACGCCCGAATTATACGGTATTTCCGGGGAGATGCGCCAATCCGCTGTTCTCAGCCGCAGCGCTGGCGCTTGCACTCCACGAGGGCCACGGCGGCGCTGGCGGAGGCGTTGAGCGACGGGATGGGACCGTCCAAGGGGATACGGGCGACAAAGTCGCACCGCTCCCGCGTAAGCCGGCGCATCCCTTCCCCTTCGCTGCCGACGACCAGGGCTATGCGGCCGGTGAGATCGGTTTCCCAAAGCAGGCGGTCCCCGTCTTCATCCAATCCCGCGACCCAAAAACCGGCCTTCTTGAGCAAATCCAGCGCGCGGGCCAGATTCGTGGCTTGCACGAGATCTACGTACTCCATTCCCCCCGCCGCGCTCTTCGTGGCGGCCGTGGACACCGGGGCGGCCCGGTCCTTGGCGAAGACCACGCCGCAAGCCCCGCAGGCGGCGGCGGATCGCACGATGGCGCCGAAATTGTGGGGATCCGTGACGCCGTCAAGCACGACGGCGATGGCGTCCCGCGGAAATGTCTTGGCCGTCCATTCTTCGGCCCGTTGGATAGGGAGCGGCTCCGCATCAAGCACCACACCCTGGTGGGGTAGCCCCTCCGCCAGACGGTCCAGCGTGTCCCTGTCGCAGGCCTCCGCGTGTATGCTGGCGGCGGCTTCGAAAATCGCCTCCAACCCCTCGCCGGATTCAAGGTAGTACAAACAATGCGCCTTGCGTTTGCCCGCCCGCAAAACCTCCTGGACGGGAATGCGCCCGGTAACGGGGAAGCGTTTGTTCCGTTTTCCCGCCTCCCTGTTTCGACGCCGTTTCGGCTGCTGTTTCATGGGAGAGTACCTCGTATCTTTGGTGTTTCTTTCCAGCCGTCCTGTACCTTAACGTATTGATCCGCCGGATTTGTGTGGGTACCCTGTTCTAGTGCGGCCCAGGATAGCATGAAAACCGGAGTAGCGCATCGGAACAACAAAATACTGGGTTCTCAATCGCCGGATAAGGTGGTGTGCGGATTGTTTACATCCCCCGACGCTTCGCGGAGAAATCGTAACGCCGGCATCTTGCCGGCACGTATAGCGGCCTGGAAGTGAGCGCTACCCTGGACCCGCCTCCTTACCTGGCAATTGGGAGTTAAGGGCAGAGAACACAATCGTGTGTCGGCGGCCGGTCACACAAAAAAAGAGAGACCAGCGCCCAAAAGGACGCCGGTCTCATATCGAAACTTGTGTCGTGGAAGCGGTTGGCAACGCTTCCGCAAGTTATTTTAGAGGCCCGGAACGATTACTCGTTCGGGCCTCCGCGGAAGGAGAAACGCCACATGTGACGCTGACCAACTGCATTGTATCACGGGCCTCTGGGAAACGCAAGTATTGGCATATCAACTGTTTACAAGATTGGGGCTCCCTGTGATTTTGCCCAAAATCATATAACGGCGCCGTTGTGTCCGTACTTGTGCGCGGCGGGAGTCCCTCTGCGCAATCAATACAAACATAGAGCAAATAGCACAATATTGAAGGAGTCGAGCCAAAGGAGACTCGACGTATTGCAGGCAATCGCCGGACATTGGGCCGCTAAGCTGGACTCCAAGAGGCGGTCTTGTCTATCATGAGCGGTGTCCGGGTTGTTGTGGGGCCTCAGAACGCAAGCCCATCCAGTCCAACGGCCCCTTTCGGCGAGTGTTCGCGACAAGCGTTATACATGAGAAACGCCCCACCGTCATCCCCGCGAGAGCGGGGATCCAGGGGCGTGTGCTGCTCTTGGGATTGGATCCCCGTTTTCGCGGGGATGACGGTGAGGGAATTACCCACAATTTTCGGGCTGACAAAGCACCAGTCCCTTAGGAGGACCACCGCAGATGACAAAAATCAGGCGGGCTCTCATGAGCTGCCATGACAAGACCGGTCTGGCGGCATTTTCCCAGCTTCTGCAAGAGTTCGAGGTGGAAATCATCAGTACGGCGGGCACCCTGGAGACGCTACGCCAGGCCGGTATACCCGCGGTTAACATCGCGGACTACACCGGCGTACCTGAAATGCTCGATGGCCGGGTGAAATCGCTTCATCCCAAAGTGCATGCGGGGTTACTCGGATTGCGGGACAACCGGCTCCATGTGGAACAGATGCAGGCCATGGAATATCCCTGGATTGACCTTGTGGTGGTGAATCTCAACCCCATCGAAGAGCTGGTGAAGGATCCCAACCTCACGCCGGATGTCCTTATTGAACAGATTGACATTGGGGGGAGCGCCCTATTGCGCTCGGCGGCGAAGAATTTCCGCTATGTCACGGTTATTGTTGACCCGGCCCATTACACCAGCATCATGCACGAATTGCGGGCTCACGAGGGCTCGGTCACCTATCTCACCCGCAATCGTTTGGCCCGTGACGCGTTCGCCCATACGGCGCGTTACGACCGCATGATCGCGGATTACATGGTGAGCGTAGAGCCCCCGCCGGAGTAAGCGGTCCCGGGCCAGCGCGTGTGACCAAAACGAAAACTCCCCATCATGGAAGGAGAATAAAGGTGCGTGTTCTGATAGTGGGCGGCGGTGGCCGCGAGCATGCTTTGGCGTGGAAGCTTGCCCAAAGCCCCGAAATCTCCCAGCTCTTTTGCGCGCCGGGCAACCCCGGCATCGCGCAACACGCCGTCTGCGCCAATGTGGCGGCGGGGGACATCGAGGGCATCCTCGATTACGCCCAGAGCATGGCCATTGAGTTTGTTGTTGTGGGGCCGGAAGAGCCCTTGGCCAAGGGATTGGTGGATCGCTTGCTCAATGCGGGCATCCAAGCCTTTGGGCCGACGGCGTCGGCGGCCCGCATCGAGTCGAGCAAGGCGTACGCCAAGACGCTGATGGCGAACTACGGCATTCCCACGGGGCGCCATGCCCGGTTTGACGACGCCAAAAGCGCCAAGGCCTACGTGGAAGAACAAGGCGCGCCCCTCGTCATCAAGGCGGACGGACTGGCGGCGGGTAAGGGCGTTACGGTCGCGCATGACCTTGAAACCGCTTACGAGGCGATCGACGCCTGCCTGGTGGACTACGCCTTCGGCGATGCGGGCGCGTGCGTCGTCGTCGAAGAATGGCTCGAAGGCGAGGAGGCGTCCATATTCGCCCTCACGGACAGCCGCCACATCCTGTCCATGGTGTCCAGTCAAGACCATAAACCGGTGTATGACGGGGATACTGGCCCGAACACGGGCGGCATGGGCGCGTACTCCCCGGCGCCCGTGATCACGCCCGAGGTGTTCCAAACCATCGAGGACGCGGTGACCGCGCCTTGCGTGCGGGCGATGGCCAGCGAGGGCAACCCCTACCGGGGCGTCTTGTACGCCGGGCTGATGCTTACGAACGCTGGTCCCGAAACACTCCCCGCGCCTCGTATGATCGAGTTCAACTGCCGCTTCGGCGATCCCGACACCCAAGTCTTGCTGCCCCGCATGAAGAGCGATCTGCTGCCGCTCCTGCTCGCGTCTTGCGACGGCACCCTCTGGCGCCACACCATCCGATGGCGCGAGGATCCCTGTGTCAGCGTGGTGATGACGTCGGGCGGGTATCCGGGCCCGTACGAGAAGGGGAAGGTCATCGAAGGAGTGGAATCAGCGGAGGCGCTGGAAGGGGTGCAGGTCTTTCACGCCGGGACAGAGGAAGAGGACGGCCGCCTGTTGACGGCAGGGGGGAGGGTGCTCAACGTCACCGCCACGGGAAAGGATATCGCGTCGGCCATAGAGAAGGCTTACGCCGCAGTGGATCTCATTCATTTCGAGGGCGCTCATTACCGGACAGACATAGCCCAAAAAGCCCTCGCGCGTCTTCCCGAGGAACGAGAATAAGTTTCGGCGGCTTAGGGAAGCCAAATCCTACGTGTCTAACGCCAGGTCGCGGGCGACCACCCGGTCACCTTGCATGCTCTTGGCTTGCAGCAGCCCCCGCATCGCCTCGCCCAACACGTACTCCGCGCCATACGCTGTGCCATTCTTCGCGCAAGTAATGCCCGCGCTCATCCGGGCGGCCGTAGGGAAACACGGATCAGAAAATGTGAAGCCATCCACTTCTTTCAAGAGTTTCAAGGCATAACTCTTGGCTTGCTCCAGCGGCGTATGGGGCAACACCACGGCAAACTTGGTTCCGTCATACCGGGCGAGCACATCGAACGTGCGGCTGAAATTCCGCAATGTCATCCCCACTTCGGCCAGAAGATCATCCAGCGACACGGGTCCCATTTCCGTGTCCACCGCGCGAATCTCATCGACATCCAATACCACGCACGACACCGGGAAATCGTAACGGTGGGCCTTTTCGACCTCCTCCTGCAAACGTTCAAGCAGAAACCGCCGGTTGCGTAACCCCGTGAGGACATCCGTGTAGGCCGTGTCCAGGAAACTGCCGTCATGATTGGAAATGAGGGCCTGGGTCTCCCTTGCCCGCAACGCCGCATCCACTCGCACCATCACCATGGGAAGATTGTAGGGCTTCGTGATGTAATCCGACGCGCCTAATTGGAAGCCGTACGCCACGTCCTCTTGCCGGCCCTTCACCGTGACGAACACCACCACGATATCCCGCGTGGCGGGATCCTCCTTGAGGCGCCGGCATACCTCGTATCCATCAAGATTGGGCATGCACACATCAAGCAGGATCAGGTCAATCGACTCCTTGCGGCAAACTTCAAGCGCCTTCGTCCCGTCATGAACAACACAAGCTTTGTAGTCATTCAGCTCCAACCCTTCCCGCAACACCTCGGCAGCCTCATTAGCATCATCGGCTACGCATATACGGTACTGTTCCACAGCAACCCCCTTTTAAACCCAATTCGGACCATTGTATATACTCAACTTCCTTCCCCAGTAAGTGTAGCCGAGACGCCGAAATTTTGGCAAGCCCCCCGCGCCTTATGAACCCCGCCTTTCCGCGCGAAACAAACCGCCAACTCTTTGCGCATCAACTTAGTAGGAACTGTGTGCGTGGTGGTTGATGCCGGTTAGGAGGTTCCTAACCCGTGAGGTTGTGCCGTGCGGCGCGAATCGGCACACTGGTTAGCGCATCAACACCCCCGGGCACGCGGAAAGCGCTCGACCGGGGAAGGATCGACGCTTACACAACAATAGTACCACAAGGAGGCTTGCGTGAGGGGGCTTCCTCTCACGCAAAGGCGTTAAGACGCAAAGAAAAGACCGCACAATTCCCCCTTGTATGACCGCCCGGACATCGCCCCCCAATCGCCGCCCCGC
>JAWOFY010000069.1:0-8374 GCA_046497285.1 Candidatus Hydrogenedentota bacterium | reverse complement strand
CAAGTCAAGAGCCACGCCAAGCGGCTGCCCGGCTCGAACTACACTATCGACCGGCGGCGCGGCTGATTCACGTCAGTGGCGGCGGCGTGCGCCGGACCCGGATATACAACAACGTGGTGTATGTGCCGGACGATCCGGAAGTGGAAAGCAACGTCATGGTCAAGATGGATCAGTGGGACGGGTGGGCCGAGGACACGCTCTTCGCGAACAACGTCTTCCTGGCTCGCCGCCCGGTCACCTACGAGTTTGGCGAAGCCCGGGACACGCGCTACCGGCACAATGCCTTCGCCGGTCCACACGAAGATATGCCGGATGACCCCGAAGCCGTGGTGACTAGTGATAATCCTGGCCTGGCGGAACCTGGCGCGGGAAAGAGCCTGTGCGAGCGGGAGGGGTACAAGCTCACGGCGGAGTCCACCCTCAGGGAGGGGGCAAGGACCGTGGAAGACCATGGCGGGCGGGATTTCTGGGGCAATCCCGTGGGGGAGGATGGCCCTGTTAACATCGGCGCGCACGAACGGCGGTGAGTGAATTGGCCGTCCCAACCTCAAAATAGGGAGCGATAAAGATGAACAGAGACATGTCGAAGGGAACAATGCTTGGGGTGGTCTTGGCGGTTGTGGTTGTCTCGTTCAGCGGGAGCGCGGAGGATCGCATCCGGCCCTATGAAGAGAACGCTTACTTCTGGCAATACCAAGGCGAACCGGTGCTGCTGCTCGGCGGCGGCCCGCAGGAGAACCTGTTCAACCATCCTGGCCTGGCGCCAGATGGGCTCGAAGCCCATCTGGACCTACTCGTGGAAAGCGGTGGCAATTACGTGCGAAACACGATGTCGCGCAAGCCCGGCTACGACAATGTCTGGGAATACCATTTCGATGAGGAGACGGGGTTGTACGACCTCGACCAGTTCAATGATGAATACTGGGATCGGTTTCGCGATTTTCTTGATATGACGCAGGAGCGGGGCATTATTGTTCAGATCGAGGTTTGGGAACGGTTTCAATTCGCGCAAGGCGACTACGGCTGGGTTGGCAATCCCTTCAACCCAAAGAACAACGTAAACTACACGGCGGAGGAGAGCGATTTGCCCACCCAAATCAACACGCACGCGGGCCAACGCGAGAATCCGTTCTTCCGCAGTTTGCCGGAGCTAGAGGACAACCCGTTGCTGGTTCCTTACCAAGAAGCGCGGGTGAGTAAAATGCTGGACGTGTCTTTGTCATATCCGAATGTCCTCTACTGTATTAGCAACGAGACGAACGAAAGTGAGGAGTGGAGCGCGTATTGGGCCCACTATATCCGGGACGCGGCGGAGGAAGCCGGAGTGGAAGTACATGTCACGGAGATGTGGGATCCCTGGGATCTCTCGCATTCCATGCATGACCGAACCTTCGAGAACCCCGAGCTTTACACCTACGTGGACATCTCCCAAAACAACCATCAGACCGGACAAACCCATTGGGACAATGCTCAGGAACAGCGTGAACGCATCGCGGATTCGCCGCGCCCCCTGAACAACGTGAAGATGTACGGCGGCACGGTTCATGGCGGGGGACTGGAGGAAGGGCTGCGCAAGCTGTGGCGCAATGTGCTCGGCGGTATGGCCTCCGCCCGGTATCACCGGCCCGGTGAGATGACGCCGGACGGCCCGCGGTATGGCGCTGGACTTGGCGAAGAAGCGCAAGCCTATATCCGAAGCGCGCGCACGCTGATGGATGAAATCGGGTGGCCTGACATCGAACCCACCCTTGAGTTCGTGGAATTGGTGATGGATGCGCCGGGGATTGTCCGGACCGAGAAGACGCACGTTGTCTACACGCGCGGCACGGACGGCCAAGCGCGTCTTTTCATCGATGGTGAAGAGGCGGCGACTGAGAATATCGGTGGCAATGTCTCGCCGTGGGATCCCGAATTCCACTTGGCGCTTGGCAACGAGTTAACGGAAGAGCGGCCTTGGCTGGGGGCCTATCATCACGTGGCGGTGTATAACCGGGTGTTGGAGCCATCCGAAATTGCCGATCACCATGCCGCCGAAGCGTTGGAGCACATGGACGGCCTCGTGGCGCGGTATGCGTTTGACGAAGGGGAGGGCGCCGTAGTACGTGATGACTCCGGCGAAGAACCGGAGCTTGACCTGCATATCGGAGACATGGAGGCGGTGAGCTGGCTGGAGGATGGGCTGCAAGTCCACGATTCCACTCTTATCGCAACGGACGGGGCCGCTGAGCGCTTGACGGATGCGGTTCAAGACAGCGGGGCTTTCACGTTGGAGGCGTGGATCACACCAACAGACACGAATCAGACGGGCCCGGCCCGCATCGTAACGCTGTCGGCGGATCACGACACACGGAACTTCACCTTCGGGCAGACGGACAACGCCTACGAAATGCGCTTCCGCACCACGGATACCTCGGCCAATGGGATCCCTTCACTGGACACAGGCGTCGAGGGCGAGGCGTCCGTTGCGGCGGCCCGCTCGCCCGAAGGGGATCGCGCCGCGATCTTCGTCAGCCACGGCGCCATGCTTGACGTGGATATGGACCAGCTCCAGCATGGGCTTGACTGTCAATGGTTTGATCCCTGGACGGCGGAATGGCGTGACGCCGCGCCAGAAGAGGACGGCTCTTTCCACCCGCCTTCAAGGGCGGATTGGCTGCTGGTGCTTCGGTGACGCAATCATTGAAGGGAAAGCCAGAACGTGCGGTTATACGTACCGGCTGGCTTGATGGAACAATAACAAGGAGGAATATATTTATGAGTACGCAACAGCGCATTACCCGGCGGACGATGTTGGCCGCCAGCGCGGCCGTCTTTACCGCACCCGCCATCGTGCGTGGGGCCGAGCCAATGGACGCCGACGACCCTATCCGCGTGGCGCTCATCGGCGGAGGGACACGGGGCATCGACATTGCGGGGCATATAGGCGCTATCGGTGGCGCCCACATGGAAGCGGTATGCGATGTGTACACACCGCATATCGAACGTTGCGTGGAGGCCGGGGGCAATCCGGATGCCACGCGGTACCGGGACTACCGCCAAGTGCTCGATGACCCCAACGTCGAGGCTGTGGTCATTGCCACGCCCGATCATTGGCACGAGAAGATGGTCATTGACGCGGCGGAGGCGGGCAAGGCGATATTTTGTGAAAAACCCTTGTCCAAGTCCTTGGACGCGGCTAAACGCATGCGCGAGGCCGTCCGGCGCAACGATACCGTCTTTCAACTTGGCCACCAGGGCCGGCAGCACCCCGCCACGGCGGAGGCAGGCCGGCTTATTCTTGATGAAGAGCGCATCGGTGCTGTCACTTTTATCAAGACCGGCCGCTTTTTCAACGGCACAATGGAGCAAGCCCCTTGGCGGTGGTATGGCTACTATTCCACGTGGGAACGGCCGAATCCCGACGACGTCTTGGAAGCATTGGATTGGGAAGCCTGGCTTGGGTCGGCGCCCGCCATCGATTTCAACGATCGCCATTTCTGGCATTGGCGGTGCTATTGGCCCTATGGGACCGGTCAAGCGGGTGATCTGCTCTCCCACGAGTTTGACCACGTGCAGACCGTGCTGGGCTGGGGCGTGCCGGATGCGTGCGCCTGTACCGGACATATTGCCTACTATGATGACGATCGCGATGTGCCGGACACCTGGCTGGCCAACTATCGCTACGAGGACCACGGCTGCGCATTGTCTTTTGAAGGCATCATGAATTCCAACCGCGACCAGCCGCCCGAGTATATTGGCCGGGACGGCCGGCTCATCTTCAACGCGATCGGCCAGAACGCCCACACGTACCACATCTATGGCGATCACGCCGCCTACCCCCACATCGGGCGGTACAGGGAGGCGGAAGAGGTCTTTGAGCGTCAGGACGGTCCCCGTTGGCCAAGCCACATGGAGGACTTCCTCCAATGCGTTCGCACGGGGGAAACGCCGAAGTGCAATATCGACGAAGCCTTTACGGGCGCGGCCACTATACTGATGAGCGTGGAGTCGTATTTCCAGAAGCGGGAGGTCCGCTGGAATCACGAGACGGAAGAGATCGAGGAGGCATAGCCCGAAAACCACAATGGACGAACCACGAATGGACGCCGATTATGACTTGCGTCCATTCGTGGTTCACTGGCTCTCGCATCGTGGGTTGCTGGTCCTCTTTAGCCGGTTCTGCCATTACGTCCGCGCCGCTACTTCGCTCAGGTACTCTTCCAAGGAGAGGTCGTGCGCCTGCGCGAGCGCTTCGAGAACGGCTTTCGAGGCGCGGACGTCGCCGCGCTCAACCCGGCGCAGATGACGCTCGGTGACGCCGGTGACGTCCTTCTGCCGGACGCCATGCGCCTTTCGCGTCTCTTCGATCGCCGAGCCGTAGTCCGCATTGAAGCCCCGGGCGCGTTGTTTGGCGTCGAGCGCCGCCAAGGGGTCAACAAGCTCTTGGCATTGTTCCCAGCCGAAGTAGGCGTCCGCGTGGGGCCAATACACGAAACTCCCGTCCTCATCCAGTTCGAAGGCGTGGACGGTTTCGGGATCGGTCCCAATGTAGGGCTCCAGCTGTTCTAAGGGAACGTGAAGCCGGTCGAAGGAAGGTTCCAATAGCGCCAGGTTTTCCTTCTCGATCCAGGCATCCACGATGCGGGGAGGAGCCTGGGGTTCGCCCAGGCCCAATATGAGCCGGTGCAGCATGTCCGCCATGGCTAACCATCCTTTCTGTTTGGTTATGTGAAGGCGTTTGGGGTCACGCACCCCAAGGCGAAGAATACGGGGAACCACCGCCTCGATGGGGAGATCCTCCGCAAACAACATATACTTGGCGGCCTGTCCGTGACGCACGGGGGCCGCAGGGGGGATATCTTCGATCCGCGCCGCCGTGACCGGCATGCAATAGAGTTCGGATTCATCGCTGTCTCCCCCAACATCGTCCCAGTTCGATGCGAAATCCACGGAGATGTGCGGCTTATCGTGGGAGATGTCGGCTTTGAGTTGATTTTTTAGCCAGCGCCGCGCGCCAGGGTCTGGCGCGACAAGCCGCACGCGGAACTCGCGGGCGGTTTTCCCCGCTGGCGTGGGCCGCATTTCGGGCACGGCCTCTCTCGCTACGTCTGGCTGCCGTGAATCTTTTCCCATTGCGTTAGAAGCTCCGTCCGGTGTTGCTCCACCAGGGCGCACAGTTGATTGATGCTCTTGCGCGAGGGCGCTTTACGCCGCCACACGAACTCAATCATTTTCGCGCGATCGTTTAGGAAGAACACGCGCGCTTCCCATTCGCCCCTTCGTTTGATGTGGAAGTGGGGCGGGTCGTGGTCGTTGGACCAGAACCACATGCGAACCCCATCAACCGTAAACGCTTTAACCGTTCCCACTTACTATACCTCAAGTACCGGACATTTGTCAATAGGAGCCATTAATAAATGTCCGGTCATGTGTTGCGCGGAATATGAGCTCCACGCTCCCCCTTGTTAGGCATGCTGAACGTACGCCTTCGTTATGTGGTCGAGGAATTCCTGTTGATTCACGCTCCAGTATTCTTCGGAGAAGATCTCGACTTCATGAAACCCGTCGAAACCTGTTTCCTCCACCCAGCCCCGGATCTGTCGCATAGGGATGCACCCCTCGCCCATGATGCCCCGGTCCGTGACCAGGTTCCGGGTGGGCGTGCGCCAATCGCAAATATGGAAGGTCAGAAGATAAGGGGCGGCGCGGCGGATCTCCGCCTCAAGCTCGGGGTCCCACCAGACGTGATACACGTCCACCGTCACACCCACGTGAGCATGCTTAAAGGACTCCGCCATGTCGTTGGCTTGCTTCAACGTAATGACCGCGCTGCGGGAATCCGCATACATGGGATGGAGCGTCTCAATGGCCAGCTTAACGCCCGCGGCCTCGGCATGGGGCAGCACCGCCGCGATGCCGTCCGCAATCTGCCGGCGGCCTTCCTCCAGCGGCATGCCCGGTACGGCCCCCGGCACTAGCACCACCACGGGGGCGCCAATCGCCTGGGCCGCGTCAATGGCCGCGAGGTTGTCGTCGATATTGGCCTGGCGCTGGGCCTCGGTATCGGCGGGAAAGAAGGCGCCGCGGCACAGGCTGACCACCGTCATCCCGGAATCCGCGAGCCGCTCAGCCGCTTCGTCATTACCGATGGGCTCGATGTGTTGCCGCCACACGGTAATCCCTTGCACGCCCGCTTTCTGGTATCCCGCAATAGCCTCGGCCAAGGACCACGGTTTGGTCGTGATGGTGTGAACGCACAGGCGCGATAAATCCTGTATAGGTCTGGTCATTGGTGGTGATTCCTTTTGGGTTTTCCGGATTAGAGTTCTGGCACATCGACCCAGGCCCGTTTGGACCAGGACTCGTAGCCGAGTTCAGCCATTTGGACGCCCTTGGCCCCTTCCCTGAGGTCCCACTTGAATGCCTCGTCGAGCGCCACATGCCGGAGGAACAACTCCCATTGCGCCTTGAAAGCGTTGTCGTAGTCCTGGTTCCAAGGCATAGGCGCCCATCCGCCCTTGAAGTCGATGGGACTCGGGATATCGGGATTCCACACGGGCTTGGGGGTGTTGGCGTCGTGTTGAATGAAGCATTCCCGGAGCCCCGCCACGGCCGAGCCGTTCATACCGTCCACATGCACCGTCAGGAGATCGTCGCGCCGAACGCGGGTGCACCACGAGGAGTTGAAATGGCAGACGATGTCCCGGTTCGTGACAAACGTGCCGTACGCCGAGTCATCGGCGTCGCAGTCGTAGGGCTGCCCGCTTTCGTCCTTGCGTTTCTTGACATGGATGGCCCCTAGCGCCGATAAGGACTGGACATCCCCAAAAAGGTTGTCGATGACATAGCGCCAGTGGCAGAACATGTCGAGGATGATGCCGCCGCCCTCGGCCTTCTTGTAGTTCCACGAGGGGCGCTGCGCGGGCTGTCCAAACCCAGTGAACACCCAATAGCCGAACTCGCCCCGGACCGAGAGTATGTCCCCGAAGAAGCCCGTCTCGATGAGATAGTGCAGCTTTCGGAGCCCCGGCAGCCACAGCTTGTCCTGAACCACGCCGTGCTTAACCCCGGCCGATTCCGCCAAACGGTGCAGGTCCATCGCCTCCGCGGAGGTGGTGGCGACCGGTTTCTCGCAGTAGACGTGTTTGCCCGCCTCAATGGCCTGCTTCACGGCGTCATACCGCAACAAGGTGGTCTGGGCGTCGAAATAGACGGCGTATTGGTTATCGCTCAAGGGGGCTGCGAGGTCCGTCGTGTAGGGGAGATCCCCATGGGCCGCGGCCAGCTTGCGAAGCTTGGCCTCGTTTCGGCCTACGAGCAAGGGTTCCGGCATAATCACCTCACCTTGCGTTACTTGAATACCCCCTTGCTCTCGGATTGCCAAAATCGAGCGGATAAGGTGCTGATTGGTCCCCATGCGTCCAGTGACGCCGTTCATGATGATGCCAATATGTTGTTTTTTCATGATTGCGCTTTTCTGCTCCTTCAAGCTACGGCCTTACACAAAAGTTCGCTCACGGTGTGCGTACTCGCGCGCCCCGCGAACACAGAAGGCAGACCTCAACCAGCGTGACTACGGAGATTGGTTTACCCCAGCGAGATTGGTCCAGGATACGGCTCGCGGCCTTTCAACGCAAGCCGGCGATCGTCTTTCAATCTCCCTTAGTTTTGACATACTTTGACACATCGGGTCCCCATACGGTAAGGTAGAAACTCAATATGTGAAGTAACGAGGGGTCCACGCGCGGAGTTGGGCGGCTGGATGACTCTGTGTGAACCGCTCAGACTATCAAGAAAAAGGAGGCCTAATTATGGCACTCACCGTTACGGACAGCGCCACTGCCGCGTTGAAGGAAGTCCTTGACAACGTCGAGCATGAGCCGGAACAGATTCTGCGGCTCGTGTTTGATGGCCAAGGCGAGCTTAATCTGGCGCTGGACAACGCAAAGGATGATGACCAGGTCGTTGAACAAGAGGGTGACACAATCATGGTCATCGAGCCTGACGTCAGCCAACGCCTCGAAGGGGCCGTGCTTGATGTGAAAGAGAGCGAGGAAGGCATGGCCTTCACCATCCGTCCCCCGGAAGGCGAAGAAGGCGGAGAAGCCGAATAGCGGAAGTATGCGGGCGCCAAAGAGGCGCCATGGAAGAATATGAACCCCGCCTTCGCTTGGTCTTTTTGGGGCCCCGGGCGAAGGCGGGGTTCGTTCACTCGTCTTCAGAAAAGGACGACTTCGGGGCGTTCGTGGTGGATATTATCCACCGATGGCGTAAGGCGCGCCGTGCGCCTGCGGAACCACCCTACCTCGGATATCATCAACACCCTGCTCCAAAGGGATCGGGCTGTTTTCCGTGTTCCGACGGATGGAGAGAGTGGTTCTTCGCGCCATCTCGT
>JAWOFY010000058.1:0-3667 GCA_046497285.1 Candidatus Hydrogenedentota bacterium | reverse complement strand
CGTGCACATCGCCCCGGATGGCGTCGACAAAGACCTCGGATTCCGTGTTCACGGGCGCCACCCGCTCCTGGGCGGCTTTGGCGGAGTGAGGGTTGCCGGGCGCGGTGGTTAACGCGTCGCCCGCGCCCTCGCGATGGATGTGAATATCATCGAATGAGGCGTCCAACACCAAACGCTGGGCGGTCTTGGTCTCGGGATTCCGCGCCACCAGATGGTTGCCCCGGCTGATCCGCTCCAAGGAAATGTCCGAATGCACCTCCCCATAGGTCACGCTGGCCATCAGGTCGGGCAAACTTTCCCCACTCAAATACAAATGGATAGGGCCGTTCTCGCTCTTTACATCCACGTCCGCATTGGATGCCACGTCTCGAAGCGTGACGGGGCCCAGGAAGTTCGTCACGCGCAGCACGCCCTCCACGCCTTCAAAGACAGCCTGGCTCCGTTTCAGGTGAAAGGTTCCGGACCCTTCAAAACCCTGAACCTCCACGGGGAATTCGCCTTGAGCCCGCACGTTCGTTTCCCCCGCGATGTCGCGCAACGTCACGGCGCCATGCCGGGAATTGAGCGTGAGCGCTCCCCCCACGCCGGTGATGGTGGTGTCTCCCACGGTATTCTCACAAACCAGGGCGGCGTCCTTGGGGATCTTCACGCGGTAGTTGACTTTCATGGCCACTTCGCTGTTGACCTCGCTCCGGGAGGGCAGAACCGTGCGGAAAGAAACGTTGTCAGGCTCGGCATTGATATCAATTTCAATAGCCCTGATGACCTCCATGGCCTCTTCCACCTCATCAGCGGCCGTAAACACGTCCACATTGAGCTGGACCTCGCGCTTCTCCCACGTTTCTATCTCCACGTGGCCGAACTCGTTTTCGATCTCGACGGACCCCTCCCGCTCCAGCGAAAAGTAGTGCTCCATCTCCCGGGACACCACCGGGCCGTTGGGAAAGTTCAAGACATCGACGTCACCCACCGCGCCGCCGCGAAGGCTAATGAGATCCTCGCTGCGTTCGCCCACATTGCGCAAACCCTGGGTAATGGATTCGATGACCGCGCCGACGCGGCCGAAGATGCTGGTTTCGCTTTCGGCGCCGGCTTGCAGAGAAAGAAGGAAAAGCAGTGGAAGCGCGATGCGGAAACGCTTCTTGATGGAGGGTCCCCGTTTCGGCCCGTGATTACAGGCTTCTGCCGAGGTAGAGGGATTTGAGGGTTTGTACTTGGCGCTCAAGATTTGCGTGAACCAACTCATTGGTGCGGGCATAACCGGGATTCCGCTGCATTGCCGCCAACGCCTCCTCGAGGTCAGCGTCGAGGATGCCGACGGCGCTTCTATACTTCGCTTCCCAGCCGGGGCCGCCGCCTTGCGGCATGCGTTCTTCCACGCGGGTGACGGCCCGGGAAAGCGAATCGACCCGCTCCGCCGCCCGGTTCAGTTCTTGAGGCGAATTCGAACCGAGCATCAGAGAAGGGGCCCCCTCCTGGGGTTGGCCGCCGCCGGGTTTGGCAGTGGGCCCCGAGGCGCCCCCAAACCACACCCCCGCGAACACAAGTAGGCACGCGGCGTAAGCCAAGCCCTTGCCCCAGGCCGACCACGCCCGGAAAAGGGCGGCGCGCTTCTCCCGCTCCTGGCGTTCCTGACGCGCCCGTTGCATCAGTTGCGCCGTGAACGCCCGCCCCGGCTCAAGCGGCTGGGCCGCCTCCACCGTTTTGAGGGTGCGCAACATGGCGCTCACTTCGCGGTGACACACGACACAGGTCTTTACGTGACGCGCCACCGCCGGCTCAATGGCCGGCCGCCGGCTTCGGCACAAGGCCTCTGCATACGCATACAACTGGTTTCTAACGGGATGCCGTCTCATGAGCCGCGTTTCACAAATACTCATCCATCGCGCCTAACAGCGACCGAAGAGCGCGCTCCGCGCGCACTACTCTCGACTTGATTGTACCCACGGGCGCATCGATAATCGACGCGATTTCTTCGTAGGACAAGTCTTGGAATCGCCGAAGCACAAACGCTTGCCGCTGGTGATCAGGCAGTTTACCCAACGCCTGATTGACTGCCTCCGAGATCTCCCGCCGCTGGAAATCAGCGGAGGGATCCTCCTTCACATCGCTCACATGCTCTATCGGATCGAAATCGGCATCGCTTTCGCGGTTGCGCGCCCATCCGGTCAAGCTCAACAGAATAGGACGCCGTTTCCGCCGGCTCCACTCCTTCGATACGATGTTTGAAGCAATGGTGTACAAATACGTCGTGAATTTCGCCGTAGGCTGATACCGGCCCGCATTCTTCACCAACGCCAGGAACACCTCCTGCGTCAGTTCCTCGGCCACCTGCCGGTCCTGAACCATCCGATAAATGTAGTTCAGAATGCTCTTCTGATAACGGCGCACCAACTCGCCGAAGGACGCTTCACAACCCTCCCCATGGGCCAGCATGAGATCCTCGTCGTTGCGTTCCCGCAACGGCGCGCTCTCATCGCCGACAACCCGCAGATGGGGCGGCCCCGTTTCCCGCCGGGCCTTGCGTCCTTCCGCCATATTCCCGTGAGTCCCGTTTTCCTTGCTCACCACGGCCATCCTTATAGTCAATATCCCCAATGCCGCCAAAGTTCCATCCCATCATGTTGAGTATAGCAATGCCGCGTTCCAAAAAACAAAAGCGACCCCATCGCCCTCGCTGGATCCGCAGTTATCCAATATCACGGCTCTCGTAAACAGCGGTGATCCCCTATCGCAGCAGAGCGGGAAAGGAACGGAATCGAATACCAACTCCTGCTTCTAACACCAACACTCAACCCATTATTAACGCAAAGAAAATACACTACGAAAAGCCTTTCACGACATCTTTCATATTGTGCTGTACTTTCTTCCCTCCTCGAGGCACAGGACTATCGGCCTTCCTCAAGGATTGTCCGGTACGCCTCTTCGTAGCCCGACACCATGCTACTGATCGAGAATTTGGTCTCGACCCGCCGGCGGCAGGCCTTGGCGTCGATTTCGGGCAAACGTTTCAAGGATTCCACAGCTTCGTCCACGTCCTGCACCACAAAGCCGGTCTCTCCATGGGCGATCACTTCGCGGCACGATCCCAAGTCCATCGCTATGACGGGAACGCCCGCGCAGTTGGACTCGGCCATCACGAGCCCGAACCGCTCGGGGATGGTGTTGAGATGGAGCACGGCCGCCGCTTGGCTGAAGAGTTCGTTTTTCCCATCAACATCGACCGGCCCCACGAAGGAAATTTGATCGCCGTCGATGTGCGGCTCTATTTGCTCGTCGAAATACGCCTGATCTTGAATGATCCCGGCAATGATGAGCCGCCATCCGCTTTTCTTCGCCACCTCAATGGCGAGATGAAATCCTTTCTCGGGGTGAATCCGGCCGTAGGCCACCAGCGCGCCGCCGCGTTCCTCTTGCAACGGGTACAGATCCGTGTCGATGCCGTTGTAGACGGTATCCACGTAGTTCAGCCCCTCGGCGCGATCGGAGTCGCTGATCGACACATAGTAGTTGTCCCTGTACTTGTAGTAGACCGGCATGATCGTGGGGGAAGAGAAGCCGTGTATGGTCGTAAGCACGGGCGTGTTCACCAAGCGGGTATAGGTCAGCGCCATGAAGTCGTAGTGGCTGTGGAGCAAATCGAACACGCGCACGAGTTCGATTTGCT
>JAWOFY010000439.1:0-5613 GCA_046497285.1 Candidatus Hydrogenedentota bacterium | reverse complement strand
CCGGCCGGTTCGTCAGCATGGGGGTCCCTTCCTCGCTTTCGAACACCCGCATCTCCTGCCGGCTTCCGCTGACGCTGGATGAGGATCGTTGGCTACTGCGATGTTCCGGCACCCGGATTTCGATGGGTTCCCGATCACTGGAAGCCGGCGCGGAGTGGGCCGGCCCAACTGCCACCAAAAACACGCCCCCGCACAGCAAGATAGTTAGTGTCCGCACGATAGTTCTCCCGCTCCATAATGACATTTTCTCAACGGCCGCCGTGGTGGAAGCCCCAAGTATACCCCGGCTTCAAATCTTGAGACAAACCAACGCCGGGTTAGTTTACCAAGGGGAATTCCACATAGAAAACATCGGCGCGTCTGACGCCACGCTTGAATCGCGCCCCAGAACACGGATGGTTGCTGACCGGTTTTTTGAGAACCCGAGCCAGCAACCATCATAACACTTGAAATACGCGAACACAGCCCACAGGCGTTCGCCACCACACCCTTGCGAAAGAGGGGACTCTCCCTTCGAATAGGCTGCTACAACAATTCGAGGAGGAATGGGATGACGCGGGGGCCCGTGGAGATGATGATAAGACCCGCGACCACGCTAGTCAGACCACCCACCAGCATGATGTTTTTGCTTTCCACCATGCCGCTGCCGTAGGCGATCACGTTTGGCGGCGTGGATATGGGGAGTCCCATGGCGTAGCTGCTCGAAATGGCGACCATCACCCCCATCACTAGAATCGGCTCGGCGCCGGGAAAGGTGGCGGCCAGGGCCAAGGCGATGGGGAGAACGATGTTCGCCGTGACGGTGTTGCTAATGACCGTCGAGAGACATATCGTCAATATGGTGCACACCCCAAGGAGCCAGAAGAACGACAACGTCTCGAAGGGGAAGGTGTTGATGAGCCATTGATCCAGCTCGGTCATGGTGAGTCCGCCACCGAGGGCGATACCGCCCGCCATGAGCACAAGGACGTCCCACTCCAGCCGGTTGAAATCCTCCCGGCCGATGATGCGGGAGGCGGTGAACACGGCGGCGGGGATCATGGCCACGACGGCGGTGGGAACCCCGTGAAGCTCGCCGGTCAGCCATAGCGCCACGGTGACAGCGAACGTGGCGTAGATGACCCAGGCGTTGAAATTGAGTTCGACGCCTTTGCGGATCTTCAGCTCGAACCGCTTGGTTTTCGGACGAAAGACGAGCAAAAGGGCAATCCACATAGCAACGAGAGTGACAACCAATAAGGGAATCGCCACCACCATCCAACTGGTGAATGTGATTGTGAGATCACGCTCCCCCAGTTGCGCCATGGCGATGGCGTTGGGCGGCGTGCCGATGGGCGTGCCTATGCCCCCGATGTTCGCGGCGAATGGGACCCCGAGGATAAGTCCCCGGCGGAACGTGTCGGTTTCTGGAATCTGGGCGGCCAGTGGCACCACCAACACGATCATCATGGCCGTGGTGGCGCTGTTGCTCATCCACATGCTGAAAAAGGCGGTGATGAGCATCACCCCCGCCAAAATGCCGTAGGGCGTGTTGCCGAAAGGCCTCAACAAGACGGACGCCATCTGGGTGTCGAGACCTTCTTTCTGAATGCCCTTGGCTAGCACGAAGCCGCCAAGGAAGAGATAGATAATGGGGTTGCTTAGGCTGTTGAGGACGTCGGTAAAGGGAATATCAACTTCGAGCGTTTCGGGGATCGCGATAAACCAGACTTGCGTGGCGATCACGAGAAGGCTTGTGGCGAACAGGGGGATGCCTTCGGTAATCCAAAGCACCATGGCCATCACGAATATGCCGGCCATCCGCCGTTGCGCCTCCGTCATATAGTCCGCCGTAAGAATATACGTCAATATGCCAGCGAGAACCGCCAGTCCAAATAGTACCCCATTCATCCATACGGGGCGCGCCGTGGATTTGGTGGGCGTTTCATCGGTTTGGGAGGTGGTTTTGCTCACAGAAGTCCCCTTTCGTTTGGCGTGGGTGAAGAATACATTGGAAAAGCGCTGAAGCTTTGGGTGGGCCGAACAGGGTACGGCGTGAAGGGCCGCATCATACCATCTATTGCCCCCGGAAACAAGATCGAAACCTGACCAGATTAAAAAGGTATACTCATGGGCTCGCCATTCCTCGGGCCCACCGATATAGATTGAGCGCTTTGCTTCCCCCAACGGGGTGGCGTATACTGCCGTAAGCTGATAGGGCGAATCGTTTCTGTGAAACCGGGCGGTCACGCCGGAACGGAACGGAGCCGAGCTAGCGCTGAGGGCTTTGGAAGGATGACGTTCCCTTCGGCGCGACTGGATGCCATCGCCGGGCTGTTTCGTAGAAGCAGGACGGAACTCAAGGAAAGGAGAGGTCCAATGACTTTGCGTAAGCCATCTCCAACCATCGGCGTTTTTATTGTGCTTGTAGCGGCGGCCTTTGCGCTGGGCGCCGTCACGGCCCACGCCGAGGAAGAAGCCCCCGTGTTCCAAGCGGGCGCCGCCAAGAGCAACATTACGCCGGAACTGGGCTTGACCCTCGTAGGCGGCTGGGGCAGTCCTCAAGCGGAACACATCCACGATGAGCTGTGGGCGCGCTGCCTTGTGCTAGACGATGGCTCGACCCAGCTTGCCCTTGTCATCATCGACAACCTCGCAGCGGCGCGGGAGGTCTTCGACAACGCGAAGCAACGCCTTGAGGAGAAGACGGGCCTCCCTGCGGAGCACATGCTCATGGCGTCCACCCACACGCACTCGGCGCCTTCTGCCCGTCCCTCCAACGTGCTGGACCCGCCGGAGGAGCTTACCGAGTATCAGCAGTTCATCGCGGATCGAATCGTTGACGGCGTGCGCCGGGCCATCAACAACTTGGAGCCTGCTCGCATCGGATGGGGCGCCGGGGAGGCGCCGGATCAAGTGTTCAACCGGCGCTGGTTCATGGACGAGGACTTCGACTTGACCAATCCGTTCGGCGAAGAGGACCAGGTTCGCATGAATCCGCCGCGCAACCACGAGGCCCTCGTCGAACCCGCCGGACCCACCGATCCCGAGATCGCCTTTCTAGCGGTGGAATCGGCGGATGGCCAGCCGCTCGCGCTGTTGGCGAACTACTCCCTCCATTATGTGGGCGGCGTACCTGGTAATCATGTGTCGGCGGATTACTTTGGCGTCTTCGCCCAAGAGATCGGCCGGCTGCTCGGCGCGGACCACGAAACGCCGCCGTTTGTGGGCGTCATGTCCAACGGAACGAGCGGCGACATCAACAACATCAACTTCCAGGCCCCCTCGCCCCAGCGTCAACCCTACGAACAAATCAACCGAGTCGCGGCCATTGCCGCGGGAGCGGTCTATAAAGCTTACCAGACCGTTGAATTCCAGGATTGGGTCAAACTCGATGCGCGCATGTCCGAACTTACGCTGGACGTGCGCAAGCCGGACGAGGCCACGCTGGAACGGGCGCGCGCAATTCTAGACGACCCGGACGAAGCGCCCGGCGATCATTCCCGCGAGGAAACGTACGCCCGGCGGACCATCCAGATGCACGAGTCGCCCGATGACGTGGATATCTGGGTGCAAGCCCTGCGCGTGGGCGATGTGGGTATCGCGGCGATTCCCTTCGAGGTCTTTGTCGAGACCGGTCTCGATATCAAGGATAAGTGTCCGCTCGACATGGCCTTCACGGTCTCTCACGCCAACGGCGGCTACGGTTACCTTCCGACGCCCCGGCAGCATGAGCTGGGCGGATACGAGACCTGGCTGGGCACGAGCCGGGTCGAAGTGGAGTCCGAGCCCCGGATTTTGGAAACGGTCTTGCAGAAGCTTAATGACATGGCGGACACCGAATGAATGGTGGTTACCTGGTAACAGGGTGTAACACAACAAACATAGGAGCTTTCTCATGAGTGTATCTGGAACGATAGCGCGCTATGTGGCCGCGGTTCTGATGGCCGCCGGTCTTTTCGCAGGGACGATCGCCACGGCCGCGGACACCGCGGATTCCGGCGGCTCGCGGGAAGAGATTCTGGGCGAGGTAGTTGAAAAAGGCGAATGGATCTCGCTCTTTGACGGCGAAACCCTCGATGGCTGGAGCACCAAGACCGTCCCCGAGGATCAAGACTACACGTGGTGGCGGGTTGTCGATGGCGCCATCGAGGCCAATTCAATGGAGCGGGGCGGCGACCAGGATTACGTGTGGCTGTACAGCGACGAGGAGTTCGACGATTTCGTTCTTCGGATGAAGTTCCAAGCTTTCCCAGACAGCCCCGGCAACAGCGGCGTCCAGATTCGCAGCCGGTATGACGAAACAGACGGTGACGGCTGGTTGAACGGTCCGCAGATCGATATTCACCCGCCCGGCCCATGGCGCACCGGGATGATTTGGGACGAAACGCGCGGCAATCAACGCTGGCTCTATCCCGAAGAGCTCGAAGACGGATGGGTCAACGAAAGCATGGCCGTGGACGGGGTGGAGTTCTACTACGCGGACGATGACCCCGCCTGGAACGACCTAGAAATCACTGCGGTTGGCACGAAGCTCCAGGCGGTTCTCAACGGCGTGAAAGTAATGGAATACGACGGCGATGGCGTGCTGGATGACGAGAACCACCAAGCGCACGGCGTTGGGCTCGATGGGCATCTGGCGCTTCAGATTCACACTGGGGACCGCCTGCGCATCCGGTTCAAGGATATCTTCATCCAACCCCTCTCAATCGAGTCTGAATAAGGCGGAACGCAGCGCTGGCTCCCTTACATAAGCAAATCCCGGGAAACCAGCCCCCACTTGGGCGTGGTTTCCCGGGATTCTATTTGCACCCACCGTCATTCCGTCAGAACAACTCGGGGATCTTGGTCATATCCTTTTCGCCCTCGGCCTCTTGCGCGAACTTTTGCTGTTCCCGGGGAACAATGTATTGTCCCGTGATCATGTCCTTGTACGCGAGGCCAGGCCCAACCATCGGATAGACGGGGGCGTTAGGATCAATGAGGGCTTCCAGAAGCGCGGGACCCTCGTATTCCACAAACGCCCGGATCATCTCCTTGGCGTCCTTCTTGTCCTTCAGGCGTTTGGCGAACCCAAAACCATCCGCCTCGGCGGCCTTAAGAAAATCCTTCTTATGAAGCGATTTGTCGCTGCCGGAGAACCGGTCTCCAAAGTACAGGTTTTGCCATTGCCGCACCATGCCGTCGCCAAGGTTATTGAGCAGAAGCACCTTAACGGGGACGCCATAGGTTGTCAGTGTTTCAAGCTCCCCCAGGTTCATGCGCAAGCTGCCGTCGCCATCCACATTAACCACGATTTTATCTAGCCGGGCCAGCTGAGCTCCAACAGAAGAGGGGAGACCAAAGCCCATCGTGCCCATGCTGCCGGAGGTAAGCCAGGTCCGGGGCTCACGAAAGTCCAGGTATTGAGCGGCCCACATTTGGTGCTGGCCCACGCCCGTGGTGATGATCGCATCGCCGCCCGTGAGTTCGTTGATAACCTCAAGCACATAGTAAGGCTGAAGCAGTTCGCTGCTCCGGTTGTAGTCCATGGCGTGCTTTTCCTTCAACGACATGACATGGGTGATCCAGGGCGCGAAATCCTTCTTGAAATCCTTGTCATGCTCGATCAAGCCGCGTAGCGCTGTTTTGGCG
>JAWOFY010000339.1:0-4819 GCA_046497285.1 Candidatus Hydrogenedentota bacterium | reverse complement strand
GCTACTTGACAGCCGGGTTAGGGCAAGTTGGGACGGGGCTGGTCGTCAACGCTGTAACGCATTTGCCCGGACTCGCCCGATTGGGCCGAATCCTGGGGTTGGAACAGCGAATTCGCGACCAACGCCATGTCCTGCAAGCGTTATTTGGCGGCATCAATGAGCCGGTCGGCGACCTCTACCGCGTATCTAATCAAGCCACCTTGGGCCGGTCGGAAGAGGAAATCGTTTATCATCTCAAAAACATCACACGGGATATTCTCAAACAAGAGCAGGAAGCCCGGGACACAATGATTGAAGAGGGACGGCTCAGTTTAGAAGATCGGGTGAACCGGGCGCTGGGCAGCGCTCGCGGCGCTCGGTTACTTGAACTGAGCGAGGCCCTTGATATCCTTTCTTCGCTTCGGTTGGGACATGCGACCGGCCACCTGGAAGGATTTCCGTACCAGAAGCTAAACGAACTGCTCATTGAGGCCCAACCCGCTCATCTCGAGCTGCGCCAAGGGAGCCAGGAGGGTTGCGACGACTTAACGCTCAGTGTTGCGCGGGCCAATTTGTACCGCGCCCATCTAAGCTAAGACGTCGCATGTTTGTCCGCTTTTCAGTAGAGGGAGCGCCTTGAGAAAAACGCCCTCAGGCGTCCCTTCTGTACGCGCGCCACGGTGAGGAAACTTCAGGTCCAGCGCGCTCACGGTAAAGCGAGGAGAACCTCTGCTTGAGAACGGGATGGCTTCAATGGGATTTTGTCTAAACTCATCAAGAGGAATGATACAGCATGTGGGAAAGATTTACAGAACGCGCGAAGCATGTGGTCAGCGCGGCGCGCGAGGAAGCTACACGGCTGGGCAGCGAGTATGTCCGCACCGAGCACATTTTGCTGGGCCTTTGCCGCGAACCCGACGGGATCGCAGCTAGAGCGCTGGAAAACTTGGGTGTGGACATTGAAGCGCTGGCCATGGAAATTGAACAACAAGTCCAGCGGGGAACTTCCGTGATCCCAAGTGAGGAGATTGCGTTCACCCCGCGCGCCAAGAAAGTGTTGGAACTCGCCGTGGAAGAAGCCCGGCGGTTCAATCACAGTTATATCGGCACCGAACACATCTTGTTAGGCTTGGTCAAGGAAGGCGAGGGCATTGCGGCCAAAGTGCTCCAAGACATGAAGATTGACCTGGAGCGCGTCCAAACCGAGATCATCCGGCTCCTGGGCGACCAAGGGAAGACCTCGGGCGGACAGGCCAGTGGAAGCGGCAGCGGAAAGAAATCGCAAACGCCCGCGCTGGATACCTTCGGCCGCGACCTCACCGCCCTGGCTAGCGAGGGTAACCTTGATCCTGTTATTGGCCGAGACGATGAGATCGAACGGGTGATTCAGGTGCTGAGCCGGCGGACCAAGAACAATCCGGTGCTCATTGGCGAGGCCGGGGTGGGCAAGACCGCCATTGTCGAAGGATTGGCCCAAGCCATTGTTACCGGCGAAGTGCCCGATCTCTTGTTGAATAAGCGGGTTCTCACGTTGGACTTGGCCGGGGTTGTGGCTGGCACAAAATACCGCGGCCAATTCGAGGAGCGGCTCAAATCGGTAATGAAGGAAATCCGGCGAGCCGACAACATTATCTTGTTCATTGACGAGCTGCACACCATCGTGGGCGCGGGTGCGGCCGAGGGCGCCGTGGATGCGGCCAACATGCTGAAACCATCCCTGGCGCGCGGCGAACTCCAGTGCATCGGCGCCACGACCATGGACGAGTATCGAAAGCACATTGAAAAGGACGCCGCCCTGGCCCGGCGTTTTCAATCCATCTTAGTCGACGCGCCCACGGTGGAGGAGACCATCAAAATCATGCGGGGCTTGCGCGACAAGTATGAGGCCCACCACCGCGTGAAGTTCTCCGAAGAGGCGATCCAGGCGGCCGCCAAGCTATCCAACCAATATATCACCGATCGCCATCTGCCGGATAAGGCGGTAGACGTAATTGATGAGGCGGGAAGCCGCGCCCGTCTTCGTATCACGACGCGGCCGCCAGAACTCAAGGAGATTGAGCACGAGATCGAACAGATCACGCAGGAGAAGGAAGAAGCCATCCGCGGTCAAGAGTATGAACGCGCGGCCAGCCTGCGGGATCGCGAACGAATGCTTATCGCCAACCTCGAGGAGAGTAAGCGCAACTGGGAGCAACAGCGCGACTCCTCCGAGACCGAGGTAACAGAAGAAGACATCGCATACATCGTGTCCAAGTGGACCGGCGTGCCCCTGACCAAACTGGAGGAGCGGGAAACCGATCGCCTACTGCGCATGCGCGAGGAACTCCACAAGCAGGTCGTGGGCCAAGAGGAGGCCATCGACGCAGTTACGCGGGCGATCCAACGCAGCCGGGCAGGCCTGAAGGATACGCGCCGGCCGGTGGGCTCCTTCCTGTTCTTGGGTCCCACCGGGGTAGGCAAGACGTTGCTGGCCAAAAGCCTGGCTACATTCCTGTTCGGGCAAGAGGACGCGCTGATCACGATCGACATGTCCGAGTACATGGAGAAGTTCGCTGTAAGCCGCTTGGCCGGCGCGCCCCCAGGCTACGTGGGGTACAACGAGGGCGGCCAGCTTACCGAGCAAGTGCGGCGGCGTCCTTACTCCGTGGTGCTCTTTGACGAGATAGAAAAAGCCCATCCCGATGTATTCAATGTCCTCCTTCAAGTGCTGGAGGATGGCCACATGACCGACGCCACCGGCCGCAAAGTGGACTTCAGCAACACCGTGCTCGTCATGACCAGCAACGTGGGCGCCCGCCGCATCGGCCGCCACGCCACGGTCGGGTTTCAGCGCCACGACGCGGCCAGCGAGTATCGTGAGATGCGGGACAGGGTCATGGATGAAGTTAAGAAGGTGTTCAACCCTGAGTTCCTGAACCGCGTGGACGAGTTGGTGGTGTTCCACCGTCTCACGGAGGAGCAGCTTCTGGACATTGTTGATATTCACGTGGCCGAAGTGTTACAACGTGGCCGTGAAATGGGGATCGTGTTCAATCTCACGCCCGAGGCTAAGCAGTTCCTGGTGAAAAAGGGCAGCGATGAGCAGTACGGGGCCCGGCCGTTGCGGCGGGCGGTGCAGCTCTACGTGGAAGACCCGCTCTCGGAGCTTATGTTGCGCGGAGAGTTTCAGCCGGGTACTGAACTGGAGATTCAAGTCCACGAGGAGGACGATAGACTTGACTTCAAGCCCCGGGCGCCAGCAGCGGAAGGTGTAACCACTTGAGAAACCTGATTATTGCCTGGACCTTGGCGGTCCTATTTTGCCCGGCATATGCCGTCTTTGCCCAAGACTATGCCGGGCAAACTGTACGCGAGATTCGCCTTGAGGGCTTGCAGCGCGTAAGCCCGTCCATTGTGCGCGCCCAGATTGAGGTGGAGGAAGACGCCCCCTACAATCCGCAGGCCTCGGCGCGGGATCTTCGCCGGCTTCATGACATGGGCTATTTCGCCACGGTCCGCGTCGAAGCCGCGCCCGTTCAAAACGAGCTAATCATCACCTACGTTTTCGAAGAGAAACGGATGATTCGCGAGGTCAATATCGCGGGGAATGACATCGTAGGGGATCGTCATATCCGGGGCGCCCTCAGATGGCGCGAGGGAGATTCTTTCAATCCCGGCGGCTATGAACAGGAACGCGAGTCCATCCTTGAGTTGTATCAGGAACGCGGCTTTCCCAACGCCCAAGTCGAGATCATTGTGGAAGAAATCGGCCCCGCCGAGGTAAGTTTGACATACTTGATCGAGGAAGGTCCCCGCGCGCGAATAGGGCGAATCGACTTCGTGGGCAATGAGACGCTGAGCGACAGCTATCTGCGCGATTTAATCGAGACCAGCTCGGCGTGGTGGTTTCTTGGCGGCGAGTATAGCGAGCCCGAATTCGAGGCGGATCTTCAACGGATCGCGCAAGAATACGGCAATCATGGCCATCTTGAAGCCGAGGTCCTTGGGGCCGAATTTGAATATGACGAAAAAGGCCGCCGGCTATACATAACCGTCCACATCGACGAAGGGCCTATCTACCACATCGCTAACCTCGACGTTCAAGGCAACATCGTCTTCGAGGATGAAGAAATCATATCAACGTTGGAGGCTCGGCCCAACGCGGTCCATAATCGCAGCCAAGTGCAAAGCGATGTTGAAGTCATTACCCAAGGCTACAGTGACAGCGGTTACGTCAACGCCCAGGTTACCCCCCAAGTCCTCCTGGACAGGGACAACCACACCACCAACATAACCCATCAAATCACCGAAGACGAACTCAAGTACGTTCGAGAGATCCGGATCACGGGCAACACGATTACCCGCGATGACGTCATCCGTAACCGGCTGCATCTGGATCCGGGCGATCGCTTCGACGGCAGCGCGCTTCGACAAACGCGTCAAGAACTGGAACGCACCGGATACTTCGATGAAGTTCGTTTTAGCTTGGAACCCCTTGAGGGCAATCCTCGCTATGAGAATCTCATTATTGACGTGGAGGAAGCCCAGACCGGCGAATTCACCTTCGGGGTCGGGTTTAGTCCCGATGACGGGATCGGCGGACACGCCAATGTGGAATTAACAAACTTCGACATAACCAACCCTTACTCTTTTGCGGGCGGGGGCCAACAGCTGCAGGCGGAAATCAATATCGCCCGCCGCCGAACCGAATTCAATTTGGGTTTCACGGATCCCGAAATTGGCGGCCTTCCCCTTATGTTTGGCGTCGACGTATACAACCGCTCAGTCCGGCCTCGCGGCGCCATGCGATATCGGGAGGACTCCAGCGGTGGGCAAATTCGGGTCGGGAAAGAACTCTCCC
>JAWOFY010000338.1:0-3090 GCA_046497285.1 Candidatus Hydrogenedentota bacterium | reverse complement strand
ATGGTGGGCGACGGCATCAACGATGCCGCGGCGCTTGCGCAAGCCGACGTGGGCATTGCCATCGGCACGGGCACCGACGTGGCTATCGAGGCGGCGGGCCTGACCCTGGTCAGCGGCGACCTGCGCGGTATTGTCACCGCGGTCCGGCTTTCCCAGGCCACGTTCAGCAAGATCAAGCAGAATCTGGCGTGGGCGTTTGGCTACAATGTGATCGCCATTCCGTTGGCCATCTTTGGCATGCTTCATCCGCTTATCGCTGAACTCGCCATGGCTTTCAGCTCGATCAGCGTCGTGACAAATTCGCTGCGCCTCAAGCGATTCAGAAGTTTCTAACAGACGTTCAACGCGCTGCCTCGAACGGTCATCGTAGGGGAACGCCACGCGGTTTGCTTCAAAGGGCTCTGCTGCTTACACTGGTTCGGTCACCTCTTTCAAAACGCGTGGTTATAACTTACGAAAGGACTCCGGGGTTTCATGGCGAATCTGGAACGGTGCGAAGACTGGCTAAACGAAATTCGGGATCATCTTAGAAACGAACTCCTTCCTTTCTGGCTCAATCACGGGATGGACGGGGAGTACGGAGGCTTTCTAACGTATTTCGACCGGAACGGGAATCCCAGTGGCGAAACCGCAAAGACCTTGGTGTGCCAAACCCGCATGATTTATACCTATGCCTCGCTTCATCGCGCGGGCTACGGTGATGGCGCATTTCTTAGGATGGCGCAAGAAGGGGTTGAGTTTCTCCTCCGCCATTTCTGGGATGAGACGCATGGGGGCTGGCGCTGGATTTGTGAGCGGGACGGATGCCCCGCGGAAGAGAGCAAGCTCACCTACGGCCATTCCTTCGCCCTCTACGCGTTGAGCGAATACGCCATGGCGTCGGGCGAGCCCCCGGGGTTGGACTGGGCGGTCGAGACCTACGAGACGTTACAGAACCTGGTTGCGGACAATTGCTTTGGGGGGTATTACGAGTTTCTCGAACGGGATTGGGCGAAGAAGCCCCCGGGCGTGTACGGGGGGGACCGCAAGTCGTTCGACGTGCATATGCATCTCATGGAAGCGTTTACGAACCTGTTCGAGGCGAGCGGCGCGCGTATTCACCGCGAGCGAACCGAAGAGATGATCGCGCTCATCTACCGCCGCGTGCTCCATCCCGAGTTCCGCACCGGCGTGGCCCAGTTCAGCCTGGATTGGGAGCCCTTGCGGGCGATTTTGTTCAAGAATGTCTGGGGCGCGGATCGAGATGCGGGAGAGGATGAGGGCCGTCCCTTGAACAACACCAGTTTTGGCCACAACGTGGAATTCGGCTGGCTGTTGACCCACGCCCTCACCATTACGGGAAACGATATCGAGCCTTACAAGGAAACGCTGCGGAAGCTGTACGATCATTGTTACACATACGGCATTGATTGGGAACGAGGCGGCGTGTATTGCGAAGGCCCTCACGACGGCCCCGCCCGCGAACGGAACAAGGAGTTCTGGCAGCAAGCCGAGACGCTGATTGCCATGCTTGACGCCTACCTGACGCTGGGAGACGATACGTATCTCGACGCCTACGGTAATGTCCACCGCTTTGTGATGGATCACGTCATTAATCATGAAGTGGGGGAGTGGTATCCGCTTTTGGACGAGTACAATAACGTGATGTGGGACTACATGGCGAGCGCATGGAAAATCAATTACCATACGGTGCGATCCATGATTCAAAGCGAGCGGCGGCTTAGCCGCATTTTAGCTGGAGCCAAGGGAGTGTGAGTCACATGAAAGAATTGCTGGCTGAAGAGGATGTGGAAGCGTGCCTGGAAGAGGCCGAGCGTGAACCGGTGTTCATCTTGAAACATAGTACCGCCTGCTCGATTTCGACGGGGGCGTACAAGCGAGTGAAGGCCTACGAAGAGGAGAACGGCGGCAAGCCGCCAGTTTATGTGGTGAATGTTATCCAGGCCAAGCCCGTATCGAACGCAATCAGTGAGAGACTGGGCGTACAACACCGCTCGCCACAGATGATCCTTGTGCACAAAGGGGAGGTCGTGTGGACCGGCAGTCATCACGGCATCCACGCCGATAAACTGAACAAGGCCGTCGATCTGGCAAGCAGCTAAACGCTGGACTACAAGAAGCCATCCCCCTCTTTCCCATTGGCGGGAAAGAGGGGGATGATTTGATTCAATCATACGGAGACAGTGGCGTTACTCCAATTCGAGGGTGGTCTGAGCGGGAGAAGCGAACTCTTGCCAGGCTCGCTCGGCAAGCTCTTCATCAATCTCGCCCTCATGAACCAGAAAGCGATACTGGAATCGGTACTGCGCGCCGGGTTCAAGCGTCCAGTCGCCTAGTTGCACCGGCGAGTAGCAGAAGAAGGATCCGCCCGAGTCCCAGATGCGCATCGGTTCCGGAAAGCGCTCGTTGGTGGGGTGGACCATGATGACGACGGTCGCTGTTTCGCCGTCCTCGATTTCACCGCTGTGCGCGGCCCACCGCGCGCGTTCCTGGTGCCCGTCTGCCTTCGTGTGGCCCTCGCTGGTCAGAATGTTGTGGTTTTCATCCGTCCATTCGGCTGCGCCCCGGAAACCCAAACCGCCGTAATGGTATTCGAGCAGTTCAAGGGGCGAATCGGTGGCGCATTCCTGCGTCGCCGTCAGGTCCCATTTCCACCAGCCTTCATCCGGACCGCCGGCGTTGTAGGCGCGCACGTCCCACGTTTCGTCAAGGGCCGTCTTGCCGCCGTCTTGCGTGAGGTCCACGTGTTCGTGGCGCGCAAGCAGCCGCCCAAAGACCGGCCCCGATGTGACGGTCTCGAAACCGGCGAATTGTACCGTCCCCTCGCCGCCCCCGAGATTCCAGAAGTCTATCTCCCGGCCTTCGAACTCGGTGCGGGTCCAGGGAAACCACACACCCTTATGATGGTAGTGATCGCCAGGGAAATCCTCAGTCACGAGCAGACCCGATGGGCTATAGACGGGGTGAATGTAGCCGCTGCGCACATACAGCGGATCCACGCCTTCGGGCGGGAGTACGTGCTGGTGGTTGTAGTGGAACATGGTTTGTCCACCTAAGCGCATGAACACCGATTGGTCGTCGAACGCCACC
>JAWOFY010000329.1:0-3172 GCA_046497285.1 Candidatus Hydrogenedentota bacterium | reverse complement strand
AAAGCCCTCCCGTGAAACCGCCACACACTCTCCTGCCCACGGCACGCAATACCCCCTGCAAGATATCCACCTAACAGATTACAGGTAGGCTCGGCGCTTAAGCGGAACCGGCGTATTTCCCCCAAACAGCGGACGCCCCCTATACAATCAGAATCTTGCCCCCCCTGTGTCGCGCGGCCAGGCCGCCCTCGACTTCTTGCAGGCTGGCCGGATAAGGCAAAAGACGCCTCTTGGCGAAGACGCCACGGATCGCCTCGGACGGTTTGGAGCGAAACCTTATCGCATTGGCCCCTCCAAGTGCAAGAAACAATCCCAATCGCCTCCCAATTCTGAGGGAACTCCTGTGGAGAATACCAATCGCCGGTAACTTTGCGGCGTTTGTCTACATCCCCGTGGCCTCGCCGTATAGGGGGAGGATCCGTCGTGGCGCCAGCATCCTGCTCGCTTCATGCCGCCTGGACGCCGGCGCTACGCGGAAATTCACCCCTGGAAGGGAGCAGGGGGATCTCTGCCACGGTTGTTGGTGGGGTTAGCGTTAGCGCCTCAGTCAATGTAAAACGCTTGCGAGTAAAACACCGCGCCGCCGGCATCTACTTCGAACCGCAGGACCGTGTCCTCCATCCCTGCATACTCGATGGATTCCCCTTCGTGATTCCGCTCGCCGTTCGCAATCCAAACGATGCCCTCATGGTTGTCGATGTCCAGCGAGATGACCTTCGCATCCTCGTCCACCGTAATTGCGTTGAATACCGGCAGCACATCCACCCGGCTTCCAACGAAGTTGTGCCCGTTTTCCAGGGCATGCCGCATGGCGTCATCGGTCAACTCCTCGGCCAGCACGATGGTGAGCGTGGCGTCTTCGGCTACGGAGGTGGCGTGGGTGTCGTCGCTGCCCTTAATGAATACGTCGTGATCCCGGTAGTATTCGGCTAGGAGTCTGTCCAGCAGTTCCTCCTCCCGTTCGCGGCGCCCGCCGAGCTGCATCTCAATGCCTATGAGACAATCGTACTCGGTGATATAGTGGGCAAAATACTCCACTGCCTCGTCCCATGACGCATCGACTACGTTATCTTCCCATCGTCCGCCGGGAACGTAAATGGCGGGATGCGCCCAGTAAGCGATGGCGTTCTTGTCCTGGACGCAGCTCATCCGCTCGTCGTCGGTTTGATCTCTATCCGGCCATCCGCAGTCATTGAACAGGCTGGCGATGTGGGGATGCGTCGTCAATTCATTGCCGCGAATCGCCAGCATGCCGCTCTCGCCCAAGTCCGGATAGAACGCCGAGGTCTCCATCCCCTCGCGTTCCCAAGTCTCCGAGGGTTCTTCCTCAATCCACTCCGTCCAGGGCCAAGTGGTATCCGTGGTTGGCGTGGTTTCGGGTTCGCCTTCCCGCGTCGTGTGATAATTGTCGTGGTCCGTAATAGCCAAGACGTCGTATCCTGCCTCCGCGTAGTTGTAAATCAACTCTTCGGGCAAAGCGCGGCCATCACTCTTGACCGTGTGGGAATGAAGATTCGCCTTGTATTGATTGACCTGTTCCCAATTCACCTCCGCATATGGGTTCTTCAACACTTCCGCGTCTTCCGCTTGGGCGAGCACTGTGACGCCCAACCCTGCCGCGAGCAGCAGAGAAAACATGACCAGAATGCGTGTTGCTTGAACCAACCTTTGCGCCATCATTGGTAAGTCTCCTTTATGGTATCGGTTAACACAACTTTCTTGTTCGCACCTAGTAGAGCGCCAAGTTTAAACTGGTGGGTAGCCTTGATTCGGTTTGTCTTAATCGTGAGGTGGCACGGGCTTCCAGCCCGTGATTCATGGCCTGGAAGGCCATGCCACCTCCTAGCGAGTTCACTTCGGAGCTCAACAATCATTGCCCCTATCAACAAGTTTAAGCTGGACGCTCTACTAGCCTCACAGGCGCAACCCAGCGGGACCGCACAATCGTGTCCCATGCACGGTCCTCCGTATTGGTCATTCGCCTCCTCGCACCACCAAACCTGTCACTCCCCCGCATCAAGCTCCAGGTGCTTCTTGAGAAATTCAAAGGTCCCCTCGCCGTGAATCCGATGGCCGCCGTCAAAGTATTCAATGGCGGCCCGTTCGGGTGCGCCGAGAACCGTCGTGTAAAGGCGCCGGACCTTCGCGTACTCAAAGGCCACCCATTCGTCGGAGGCGACTTGGTCGTGATGACCGCGTTCCACCATGAACGGGCGTGGCGCGATGAGGGCCGCCATCTCGGCGTAGTTGAAGGTGTGGGCGAGGTTGAACTCGAAAATCTCGTATTCCACCGTGAAGGGGTAGCCGCTGAACCGGTTGCTGGGCGCGGGCGCGGGCGGCGAATGCCACGCGTCCACGGTAGTCACCTTGCGGACCCACTCGTTAAAGTCCCCGGAACAGATCACGGCGGCGTATCCGTCAATCAACGCCCCGGCGCGCATGGCCGTCTTGCCGCCGTAGGAGAGGCCGTAGAACCCGATGCGTTCGGCGTCGACAAAGGGCAACTCGCCCAGCCAGGCCAGGAGGGCCTCGTGTTGGGCGATGATACCCGAAAAGATGGAGAGGCCCGCCGGGTTGGCCTTGCGCTGCAACTGCCGGAACCGCGTCCCATCGAGCACAGCGTTGGCGTTGTACGGCGCGAAGACCACGAACCCTTCCTCGGCGAGCCGCGCGCCCTGAGCGGCATAGGCGCTGCTGTCGGGATCCATCCATGACTCGGGCGTGCTGCCGAGGCCGTGCTGGCACACCACCGCCGCCCGTTGTTCGTCTTCATCTATGTCCGTGGGCACGAGAAGATATCCCCACGCCGTGACTTCTTCCAATGGTTCAAGCACCACGAGATGGGCGGTCCAAGCCGGTTCTTCCCGAATCACTCTTGTTCGCGCGGAAAACGGGGGTTCCGGCGAGGGAATGCGTCCGATCACGTCTTCCCATAGCTCGTCCCGATAAGGCTCGGTCCAGTCGCGCCACAGCTCCTGGACTTCGGCGGCGCTGTGTTCGCTGGCCTTGGCCTCAAGCGGCTCCCAGAATCTCCGCCCACGTTCCGATTCGCTTTCGCGTATGAGCCGCTGCGTGTACCGTTCCAGTTGGCGAACCTGGCGCCGCTGCCGTTCGCCAGGGCCAGGGGCTTCCGCCGTATCGGCGGTGGGGGCGGAGGGGACGTCCGCTTCGA
>JAWOFY010000257.1:0-3353 GCA_046497285.1 Candidatus Hydrogenedentota bacterium | reverse complement strand
TCCCTTTGAAGGGGATAAAGGCGGATGTCCGCCGTCGACGCCGCTGTAAGAAAAGACAGGAGCGAGGCGCTGCCAGTATCATCGGCGGGCCGACCCCCGAGAGATCAATTAGACGCCGTTAACGCCTACGATAACGTGAGGAGAAGGGCTCGATGAAATCTGGTTGGTTGCCTTCATATGCGGCACTGTTGGCTGTAGTGCTGGCTGCGTGCATCCTCGGAGCGATCAAAGGGGCGCCCTCGGGCGAAGTGGTTGCCCCGGATACCGCAAACGCCTTTCGCGCCGGAACTTGCTATATTGAGATCCCCGACACGGGTGATCTTCTGAAAGACCGGGCTTCACTTACATTTTGGGTGAAACTCAACCGGGCCACGCCGGAAGCGGAAAGGTTTGGTATCCACCACATCAGCGCTCATGGCGGCATCTCGCACTACCCATGGACCGATGGCCTCGCATATTTTAACACCTTCCGCGATTCCAGGGTGGACGGGATTGAGCTTTCGGACGATATCGATAGAGAACAATGGCATCTGGTGACCATTACCTCGGAACCCGGGGAAAATGGATGGAAGTTGTATCAGAATACTGAGCGGGTACACCAAACAACAGGCGCCGAGAGCATTCATACAGGCGCCCGTTTCCTGCTTGGCGCCAGTAAAGGGGGAACTTGGCTGCAGGATGGCTATCTGCATGATGTACGGCTATACAACCGGGTGTTGACTTCTGCTGAGATAGCGGATCTGCTACGGGGATCGCATGTCGTTGACGGCTTGGTGGCCCACTGGCCGTTGGAAGGGGGGATGGACAAGGTTGTCAAGGATTCAGTAGGCAACAAAGCAGGCCGTTTAATCGATCTGCGGAAGGAACGGGAATTTGATGAATTGCGACGCCAGATCGCCGATCGTTCCTACTGGAACGACGAACGGCTGGCACGCGAGGTGTATCGGCCGGAAGCGTTAATACGTGAGGAGGATCGCACGCCGGTAGATGTTGTGTGGCGGCGGACCCATGCCCTGCTCGAGCATCTTCAAGGGATGGAAAAGGCGCCCGATCTGACGTTGCCGGCGACGGCGCTTGAAGAGTTGCGTGAACACGTCGAGGCCGTGCAAAAACAGGCTTCGCCGGATGAAACCGTATTACGCAGATTATTTGATGATATCACGACTGTCCGCCGCCGCATCGCCTTCGCCAATCCATTGCTTGATTTCGAAGAGATACTGTTCATCAAGCGCAACCGCGCCCGCGGGGCTAATGCCGAGCACATGGTGGACCAGTACTTCGGTATCTACGGGGATCCAGGAGGCGGGCTGTATGTGTTGGAAGACCCGTTTGGAGACGCGCCCCGCGCCCGAGATCTGCTCGCCGGCGCCGTGGTCGAGCGTGGCCGCCTGCAAGGACAGCCGTTGCACGGCGGCGCCTTTCTGTCGCCAAGCCTTTCCTTCGACGGGGAGAAGATATTGTTCGCGTATGTTGAACGGACGGGTTCGGGCGAGCATCGGCATCATACGAATCACCCGGAAGAAGGATATTGGGATCGGGAAGACTGCTACCATATTTTCAAGGTCAACCGGGATGGGACCGGTCTGGAACAATTGACCGATGGGACGTGGAACGACCATTATCCCATATGGACGCCCGGCGGCCGCATCGTCTTTACAAGCGAGCGGCGCGGGGGGTATTTGCGATGTGGCCGCGTGTGTCCAACGTACACGCTACACGACATGGCCGCTGACGGCAGCGACATCCGCACGTTGAGCTTTCACGAAACCAACGAATGGCATCCGAGTGTGGCGCATGACGGCGCGATCATGTTCACGCGGTGGGATTACGTGGATCGTCATGGCTGCGTGGCGCATCATCCGTGGACCATACGCCCGGACGGAACGGATCCGCGTTCCGTTCACGGCAACTTCTCCTTCCGGCATGAGCGGGCGGACATGCAGGTTCACACTCGGAAGATTCCCGGATCGCACCGGTACGTCGCCGTGGCCGCGCCTCATCACGGTCAATCCTTCGGCTCGCTGGTCCTGTTTGACCCGCGCGTGCCGGACGATGATGGGACGGCCCCGGTCCGGCGCCTAACGCCGGATATCCCGTTTCCTGAAAGCCAGGCATCCTCCCGTAACCAGCACTACGGACAGGCGACGCCGCTTAGCGAGGATTTCTATTTAACCGCCTACGATCCGGGCGGGGGCATGCAAGGCGATTACGGCCTGTACCTCCTTGACAGTTTCGGGAACCGCGAGCTGCTCTACCGGGACCCCGCCATTGGGAGCCACCATCCCATCCCGTTGCGGCCCCGGCCCGTCCCACCGGCTCTTCCCGATCGCGCAACCCGGGTAGCGGAAGACGAACCGGCTGAGGCGACGGTGGGTGTGGTGGACGTGTACAACAGCAAGATGCCCTTTCCGGAGGACGTCAAGGTCTCGGCCTTGCGCATCAAACGATTGCTTCCGTTATCCGTGCCGTCCGCGCTGGTTCCTCACAACACCGGTATTCAGATTCCCCAGGGGAACGATTCCATCAATATTGCGCGGTGGATCCTGGGCACGGTGCCTGTCGAAGAGGATGGCAGCGCGCATTTCACTGTCCCGGCCCGGGCGCCGCTGATGTTCCAAGCGCTGGATGAAGAGGGGCTGGCGATCACCTCCATGCGGTCCGCGACCCAGTTCATGCCCAACGAGCAGCACACCTGTATGGGATGCCATGAGTCCCCCCAATCGGCGCCCTCCGTACCGCCCCAGGTTCCACTGGCCATGCGGCGGCCGCCTTCGGAGATCGAGCCCGAGGTGGACGGTACCGCTCCGTTCAGCTATCCGCGCCTGGTCCAACCCGTGCTGGACCGGAACTGCGTGGAATGCCACCAGCAAAACGCCGACACAGCCCCGCCGCTCGATTCGACCCTGGCGGAGCACCCCGGGGGCGGGCATATGAACCGTCCGACACAGTATTACACGTCCTACCTTAGTCTGGCGCCTGAACACGGCTTCTATGACTACGGCGGAGAGGACTGGAACGATCCGCAGTGGTACCGAACCACGCCAGGTGAATTTGGCGCGCGCGCCTCGGGGCTGTACCATATGCTCAAGGAAGGCCACCACGATGTGCAGCTCTCAGACGAGGAAATGCACCGGATCGTGCTCTGGCTGGATTCGGTCTCGTTGTTCTACGGTGTGTACGAGAAGGAAGGCGGCGAGGCGCAATTGCGGGGGGAGGAAGCAGAACCGACGCTGTGGTAGGCGTCCCAGGCGACGCCTCGAAAAGTGTATGGGGAGGGTGTGACGTGGGAACCTTTGGGAATATGTTCAGCCAAATCGCGCGGGTTGAAAAATCCGCGACCCTGGTGTTCGCGA
>JAWOFY010000234.1:0-4212 GCA_046497285.1 Candidatus Hydrogenedentota bacterium | reverse complement strand
CCATGAATATCTTCATGGTGATTAACGGCGAACTCGTCACGCCGCCCCCCACGGCGGATATTCTGGTCGGCATCACGCGGAACACCGTCATGGAGCTGGCGAGGGACGTCTTGGGACTCAACGTGACCGAGCGCCCCATCGCGCGCGCGGAACTCTACGTGTGCGACGAGGTTTTCTTCTGCGGCACGGGCGCCCAAGTCGCTCCCGTGCGCAGCATCGACCGGCGCGTCCTAGGCGAGGGCAAGCCGGGGCCGATTTCAAAACGCCTTCAAAACCTCTATTTTGACGTGGTCCGGGGAAAGGCGCCGGCGTACCGCAAATGGTGTACGCCCGTGTACTGAATCTCCCGCCAACCGCTCATGGAACCGGAAAAGGAAATCGCGATGACGCCGCGGCCGCCTGGGGGCCAACAGCTTGCCAGTGACAACTACTCCGGGATTTGCCCGGAAGCCCTGGAATACATCCACAAGGTCAACGTGGGCCATGAGCCCGCCTACGGGGAGGACGCGTGGACGCGCGAGGCCTGCGACCTGTTCCGGGACCTGTTCGAGGCGGAGTGCGAGGTGTTCTTCGTCTTTAATGGGACCGCCGGGAATTCCCTATCCATGGCCTCCTTGTGCCGCTCGTACCACAGCATGATCTGTCACCGGGTGGCGCACGTCGAAACGGACGAATGCGGCGCGCCGGAGTTCTTCTCCCATGGCGCCAAGCTGTTGATGGCGGAGGGGGTGGGGGGGAAACTAACGCCCGAGGGCGTAGAGCAAATCGTAACCAAACGCAGCGATATCCACTATCCCCGGCCGCGGGTCGTCACCGTGACGCAGGCCACCGAGGTGGGCACGGTGTATACCCAGGCCGAACTGCGCGCCCTTCACGAGACGGTGCAGAAGCATTCCCTGAAATTTCAGATGGACGGCGCCCGCTTCGCCAACGCCTTGATCCATCTCGAGGTCAAACCGCGCGAACTCACGGTGGACGCGGGCGTGGACGTGCTATGTCTCGGCGGCTCCAAGAACGGCTTGGGCATCGGGGAGGCCGTTATCTTTTTCGACTTGGAGGCCGCCGAGGAATTCGCCTACCGCTGCAAACAGGCCGGGCAATTGGCCGCCAAGATGCGGTTCATCGCCGCGCAGTGGCTCGGCGCCCTCAAGAACGGCGCCTGGTACTGCCACGCGCGTAACGCCAACGAATGCGCCTCCCTCTTGGAGCGAAACCTCCGCGAAATCCCCGAACTTAAAGTCCTCTACCCGAGCGAGGCGAACTCGGTGTTTGTACGGATGCCCGAGCCCGTCATCGCGGCCCTCCGCGCCAAGGGATGGATCTTCTACACCTTCATCGCCACGGGCGGCGTGCGCCTGATGTGTTCGTGGGATACCACGCCCGAAACCATTCAAGCCTTCACCGAGGACGTAAAAACGGCCTTGAGGGAAAGCGGCGGGGAGGTTGCGGAAACGCCGAAGGTGAAGTGAGGTTGCCCGTGCGTTCGCTTCGCAAACTACCCGGGGTGTTGAAAAAAGCCTTCGGCTTCCCCGTTCCGTTCAGCGGCTTGCGGAATCAAGCCAAAACCATGATCGGCCCCTAAAGGCTATTCAGGCGGGGCGCGACGAGGAACTTTCGCCCGTAGTCCTCGGAATACCGGCGATTGGTTTCGAGCTTCCGGGTGAGTTTGGCCAGCAGGGGCAATGCGTTGGCCTGGATGGGGCGCGGGTTCTTCGAGCCTGTCCCTAATAGGTAAAGCTGAAAACCAAACCGGTTTTGGCTTTATCCTGTTCCAGTCGTGTAGAATTCGTTAACAAGCCCTAATCGCCGATTAGGGTGATGTGCCGAGCGCATACATCCCCCGGTCCTTCGGGCCACCCCCTTCAAAAAAGGGGGAATTGGTCTGGTCACCTGGGGGTAAATTGCGCTTCGCCCGATGGGGTTGCTTCGCGTGGAGCATTTCCCCCCTTGAGGGGGATGAAGGAGGCTGGGGTTCGCTGGAACAGCGTTTTTACCCGGCGATTGGGATCAAAGGCAAGGGTTGTTACTAGACTAGGGGGAAGGAGGGTGAATGAGTACTATTTTGCTAGTGGATGATGATGTGGATCTGGCGGAGCTTATCCAAACCAGACTGTCGTCCAACGGGCACGACGTCCAAATCACCCATACGGGGGAAGGCGCGTTTGAACTGGCTAAACAGGTAAAGCCGCACATCGCCATCCTTGATGTGATGTTACCTGGCGTGACGGGGTACCAGGTCTGCCGCCGCATCCGTAAGGATCCCGAATTGTACCGGATTGGCATCTTGGTGCTGACCGCGTTGGGCGAGGAGCCGGAAATGGTCCATGGTCTGGAGCAGGGGGCCGATGACTATCTCGCCAAGCCGTTCAAACTGGAGACGCTGCACGAGAAGATCGCGTCCACGGAAGAATTGCTGCGGGCAATAAACACTCGTAACCCCATCACGCAGCTTCCCGGCACGGAGGCCATTAAACGGGAAATCGACTTCAGACTGGCCCGGGGCAGCGCCATCGCCGTATGCTATGTCGATATTGTGGGGTTCAAGCCCTATTGCGCGGCTCACGGCCGGGAAGCGCAGAAGAAGGTCCTCACCTTCATGAGCCAGCTCTTGATCAACACCGCCCGGAAGCTGGCCATCTACGAGTATTTTGTCGCCCATCTAGGCGGAGAGCATTTTGTGGTGCTGCTGAACCTCGATGATTACGAACGCTACTGCAACACCCTGATGAAAGACTTTGACCAGCAATCCCGGGAATTCCATTCCGCGGCGGAACGCGAAAAGGGCTACGTTATCGCTAAAGATAAGCGGGGAACGCAGGGACGGTTCCCTCTGATGGCCCTTTCTATCGGCGTGGCGCATACCCAATACCGGAATCATCGAAACGCCAATAAGATGTTCGAGGTCCTCGCCCAAACACGGCAGATGGCGAAACCGCAGGGACAAAGCGTTATGTTTGTCGATCGGCGCCGAGCGGAGCGATAGGCGGGTCATGGCGACTGCTGGAACTTACGAAGCGGTGTGCGTGTTTTGCTCGTCGAGCGATGCGGTGGACCCCGTATACGTGCGCGCCGCCAAGGAACTGGGCGGGCTGCTTCCCCGCGTGACGCCCGAAATGGTGTATGGGGGCGCCGCGGTGGGGCTTATGCGGGAAGTGGCTCACGAGGCCCGCGAGGCGGGTTGCCGGGTGTGCGGCGTCATACCGGAGAGGCTGGTGGCGGCGGGCATCGCCACCGAAGAAGCGGATGACCTCGTGGTGACGGATGACTTGGCCGGGCGCAAGGCGGCCATGAACAGCCGTTCCGGCGCGTTTGTGGCTCTTCCCGGCGGATTGGGCACGCTGGAGGAGCTGCTTGAGATGATGACCCTCAAGCAATTGGGGTATCATGATAAGCCGATCGTCGTGCTGAATACGGCGGGCTTTTACGATGCGCTCAAGGCGTTATTTGAAAATCTCATTTCGGCCCGATTCGCCAAGGAAGATCTGCGAAATCTGTACATCCTTGCGGACTCGCCCGAGGAAGCGATCCACGCCCTCGAACGCTACGAAGCGCCCCAACTCGAGCGGAAATGGTTTTGATTTCGCAGTTGCTTAGCGCGCGAAAGCACATCTGCTGATGTCCGATATCAACGAACGCCTCAACACCTTGCTCGGTGCGAAGGGGGTAATGCGGGGAAGCGATTGGCGAGACCGCATCGAGGCGTTGGAGCGGCAACGCCAGGAGGGCGCGTACGCCATTGAACGCGTCGTGCCCGGCGAGTTGGTGGAGAGGGAGACGGGGACGTTCTTTCGCGTTCGCCAAACCTTTCCCTTGGACACGTATCAGGGCGTGCTTCCCTTGGGCAGCGCGCTCGCCGCAAAACCGGAACAAATCGCCCTTTCGGCGTGCGACGAGGCGCTCGAGGCCTTCGACCCCGCCACGGCCGTCTTCTTGGATACCGAAACCACGGGCCTTTCGGGCGGGGCCGGGACGGTCGCCTTTCTTGTGGGCGTGGGCTACTTCGAGGACGGCGCCTTCGTGCTCGAACAGTGTTTCATGCGCGATTTCGATGAAGAAGAGCCGATGCTCGAGTACCTTGGGGAACGATTTCGCCGCTGCGAAACCGTGGTCACGTACAACGGCAAGGCCTTTGACGTCCCCTTGCTACGGAGCCGGTTCATCAGCAACCGCCTGCCCTGCCGGTTGGACGCGGCGCTTCACTTTGATCTGCTG
>JAWOFY010000215.1:0-2559 GCA_046497285.1 Candidatus Hydrogenedentota bacterium | reverse complement strand
TTGGATCTGTACTCCTTCGTCTGTTAATGCCGTAAATCCGATTCTATTTCGTACTTGGGCCGGGCATGACGATCCGGGTGGCATAGTGGCTCCACCCTTCCATATGCCCCTCCAGCCAAGGAACGTCAAAGGGCCGCGGCGTGGCGTCCTTCCTTTCTTGACTAGCGGGCCAGCGGCTGATTCGGTTGACTGTATCTTACCGATTCGCGCTGTTCCAATCCAAAAGCGTCTCATGATAAACCCTCGCCAGCGCCTCGCGCAGACGGTGAGGAGAAAAGCAGGCCTCCCAGCGTGCGCGCGCCGCTTCCCCCGTGGATTGGCGCCACGCCGGGGACATGGCCTCTTCCAGGGCGGCGCGCAGGGCGGCTACGTCTCCGGGCGGGACGAGCCGCCCGGTAACGCCGTCCTCGACCACTTCGGGGATGCCGCCAACACGCGTGGCCACCGCGGGCAAACCCCATGCCGCCGCCTCGATCAGCCCCATGGGCAGGGCTTCCATCTCCGAGGGGAGGACCGCCACATCGGCCAACTGGTAGAAAGCCGCCATATCGTGGACCGTGCCCAAGCAATGGACCGGCGTTTTGGATTCGGCGGCTTGCCTTTCGAGCTGTGAATGCAGCGGGCCATCGCCAGCCAGAAGCAGGGACGCGTCCGGGAGTCCATTGACCGCTTCCAACAACAGATCCAATCCCTTGCCGAGCGCAAGCCGTCCCGCATAAAGGAAGACCGTGTCATCTTCCGCGATACCGAACTCCTCGCGTTTGCGCCGTTGCGCGGGTTCGGCCGGTTCGGCGACGGCATTGTGGACGACCTCAACCTTGCTGGAAGCAACGCCATGGGCGGTCAGCCAGCGGCGCACGTAGTCCGAACACGCGATAACACGGCGGGGGTTCTTCATGGCCCAAAGCGAAAGCCGTTCCCACACTCGTGTCCGAAAGGCGGGCTTCACCGCTCCGCCGTGACACGTGTGAATGAGAGGAATGGGGAGGTGGCCGTGACGCGCGATGAGGAGGCCCCGGTAGCCGTGGGTGTGAACGAGATCGTACGCTCCCTCAACCGTCAGCCGCCGTAGCCGCTGAAACACGCCGAGGTCAAAGGCGCGGCGCATGGGGATTTCGTGGACAGCGCAGTCGCGTTCCTGGGCTCGCTCCACGAGGCTGCGATCCGGCGTGCGCCCGGGTAACACGGCGATGTCCACGCGGATATGGGCATCCGCCGCGAACGCCTCCGCCACCGACAGCACATGCGACGTGATCCCCCCGAGATAAGGGTTATCCACCAGATGCAGCACGCGTATAGGATGATGAGTGGACATGATCTTTTAAGAGATATAGATGGACATGATTTACAAGATGGACACGATTTGACCAGCAGGACCGGGGCTGCATGAGATATATGGGTATTGAGCACTAATACGATAAATACAATTAAAAATATAATAAATACAAAAGACCTATAATATATTAATATGTATTTTATTAAATCTTGTCAATCTTGTAAATCATGTCTATACAAAAATCACGTCCATCCACTTATCCCTTGCGGGACAGCCGTTCGGACGTTATCCTCATGCGCGAGATTATACGGACGCTCCCGAAGCACAACCGCATTACAAAACCGTTAGGAAGCATTTTCCGATGTACACCCCCATCCTCGCAACGTTAGCCTACGTCATGTCCCCCTGCCGCCGCAAGGTTTTGTTGGTGCACCGCAACAAACGCGAGGACGACCAGCACTTCGGCAAGTATAACGGGCTAGGCGGCAAGCTGGAACCGCATGAGGACATCGTGGCGGGGGCCAAGCGGGAGATCAGGGAGGAAGCGGGCATCGAGTGCACGCAACTCCTGCTCCGCGGCACCATCAACTGGCCAGGGTTTGGTAAGAATGGGGAGAATTGGTTCGGGTTCATCTTCCGCGTGGACCGCTTCGAGGGCGAACCCTGCGCGGAGAACGCCGAGGGGTTCCTTGAATGGACCAGTGTGAACCACATCCTGGATCTGCCTCTCTGGGAAGGCGACCGCCGTTTTCTCCCCTTGGTCTTCGACGATTCCGCCGGCCAATTCCATGGCGTCATGCCTTACGAAGGCGAACAGTTTCAGGGATGGTGGTTTACGGCGCTGTTATAGACGACATGGAAGAGCGCGCACACCAGATTCATCTGCTTAGCCATGGGCGCCTTACGGAGCACCCCAAGACAGCAGGCCAGGGCTGCGGATACTATGATACTTCGTTATCCGTCGTGCGGCATACGAAATGCTTCTTTGCATTGTGAGCTGGATATCGAACAAAGCACGGCCATACCATCCCGGCACGGGGAACCATTTCCCCCGTGCCGGGATGGTATGATAGGTGAGATAGGCTTTTGTTTTGCGGGCCTACCCCCCGGCGGCAAGCCGTGAACTAATTTTGGTCTCTTCCCGACCAAAAGGGGCAGTGTCACAAATGGGCATGAATACAAACCAAGGCAACTCATTGTGGGGTTTCGGGGCTCCGCAATTGACAAATGTTATTCACTTATGACAAACATATGGCCACTCCAACAAAAAGTGGACTTCTCCT
>JAWOFY010000193.1:0-7842 GCA_046497285.1 Candidatus Hydrogenedentota bacterium | reverse complement strand
CGCTCGATTTGCCCGTCCCGCAATCGGATGACGCGCCACGAGCGTTCGGCTACTTCTTCTTCGTGGGTTACCAGCACAAGGGTCTTTCCTTGTTGGTGAAGGTCGTCAAAAATCTCCAGGATCTCTTCTCCGGACGCCGTGTCGAGGTTCCCGGTGGGCTCGTCGGCCAGCAGGATATAGGGATCGTTGCTTAGCGCACGCGCAATGGCGACGCGTTGCTGTTGCCCGCCCGACAGCTCGTAGGGGCGGTGATCAAGGCGTTGCCCCAGTCCGACCAGGCGCGCCAATTCGACGGCGCGCTCCCGGCTTTCTTCCTCGCCGTAACCTTGGTAATAGAGAGGAACCTCGATGTTCTCCACTACGTTGAGCTGGGCAATGAGATTGTAGGATTGAAAAACGAATCCGATCCGCTTGCCCCGGATGGAGGATAGGTCATCATCATCGAGTTGGGAGACATCTTCCGCGCCTAGGAAGTACTGCCCCGAGGTGGGCCGGTCCAGGCAGCCCAGAAGATTGAGCAGGGTGGACTTCCCGCATCCCGAAGGACCCATGATGGTGATGTACTGCCCTTGAAGGAAATCGAGGGACAAGCCCCGCAGGGCTTCAACCGTGACGGGACCCATTTGATAGGTTTTCTTGACATCCGCCAGCCGGACCACGGCGCCGTTCGAGCCGGGAACCGTGGCGGGCTGTGTTTCCGCCGAGCGTGATTTGATACTTGCTTCCACTGGTCTACCTCTATTGGTAACAGGTCGATTTGCGTGCTAAGAGAGAACTTCCGCTGCTGACGATTAGGCTGCGCCACCGCCACCCATGCCGCCGCCGCGTCCGCCGCCCATGCCACCGCCTGGGCCCCCGCCGGAGCCGGGACCCTCCCCGCCGGGAGTTGCGCCGCCGCCAGGCGTGGGGCGTTCGCCGTCCGTATCATCGGGGGTGGGGATTTCCGTATCGAGAGGCGTATCTTCTTCCTCGTCTTCCGTGGAGCCCTCCGGACGCGGCGGGCGGAGCAATACGTGTTCGCCTTCCTCGACACCGCTTTTGATTTCAATGAAGCGGTCATTGTAAGCGCCGGTCTCCACGGGGCGGGCTTGCATGGTTCCACCTTGGACGACATAGACGTAGCGTTGACGGCCATCGGACACCACGGCTTGCATCGGCGCGTGGATCACATCCTCGAGGGAATTGATGATAATCTCGACCCTGGCGGTCATGCCGGGGCGGAGCCACTCATAGGAGCCCTCGATGGCGACCGTGGTGGGGAAGACGCGCAGATCGGGATTGAGCCACCGGTGCCCCGAATCCGGGACCAGCGCGAGGCGGGTGAGTTCGCCTTGAAGGGTGGCCTCCGGATATGCGTCTGCCCTGACTCGCGCGGGCAGGCCGGTCCGTAGCCGGTTCACCATGGACTCATGGATTTCCACCTCAACGGCCATCCTGTTCATATCCGGGATCGTTAGAATCTCTTGGCGCTCCCGGACTTCCGTTCCTTCTTCGATGGGATCGTCGCCGCGGCCGCCCGTGGCGTATACCACGATGCCCTCGCGCTCGGCGCGGATGACGCACGCTTCGATTTGTTCCTTGAGTTCTTCGAGCCGGCGCTCTTGCAAATCGTAGGTGGCCTTCTGGGAACGGAGGTTCGCTTCCGATTGGGCGATTCGCGCCGAAGCCTGGCGGTGGGTGCGCCCCAAGCTGCGCTTGCGCTGTTCGTAATCCGACGCCAGCGTCTCCAATTCCTTGGGGAACTCATAGGTCATAAAAAGGTCTCGCGAGGTTCGCGCGGCGTCGCGCTGAATCTCGCGGCGCTGCACCGAGAGGCGGTCCTGCTGCTCTTCGGATGAGGTGACAAAGCCCTCCTCCAGGAGTTCCTGGGTCCACTCGTGGCGGGTTTGGGCCTGGCTCAGCTCCTCTTCAGCCAGCGTGATGTCCGAGTCAAGGTTGCGCAAACGTTGCTGCGCCTCGCCGCCCAAACGGGGATCGTCCAACAGGTTTTGATAATCGAGTTCAATCTCGATCTCGCCCTCTTGTTCAATGCTGTCCATGTCGATGGGCGGCATGGACCCATCCGGACCGGCCGCGGCGGCATAGTACTCGCTGGCCTCCTCGTCTTCGCGGGCGTTATCCAGTCTCGCCAGCAGTTCGCCTCCTACAGCCGCGCCCAGATAACGTTCGAGGTCCATCCGCGCGAACACCACTTCAAGTTCGGCGTCATGGATATCGCTCTCGTTTTGGCTGATTTGGATCTCGTGCTGTTCGCGGGCTTCGGTGAGTGAGGCCAAGGCGTTTTCGTAGGTGATTTCCTGCTGGGTAAGATCGTCTTCGAGTTCCGACGAGTCCAGTTCCACCAGGATTAGCCCGTTCGCTATGTCATCGGCCGTGACCGTGTAGCCTTCTTGGATGATGGACAGGATGGTAGTGCCTCCTTGCACTTCCGATCGGATCTCCTGGCTTTCGCGAGAGGTGACTTCCCCTCCTTCCACCACCGAGATTTCCAGCGGTCCGCGCCGGACGGGGGCGGTTGTTGCGCTGATGGAGCTTTCTCCGGCCTGTGTCCACCAGATGCCAGCCGCGAGAAGCGCCACGGCGGCGATACCGGCCTTCCACAGCCACCCGCGCTGCTTCTTGCGAGCGGCGGCGGAGCCAGGGTTGTGTGTAACAGCGTTACTTGACATGATTTTGCCTTTCCACAACTTGTTATACGCCTCTGGGCGTAAATAACTCGCACCACCCGCATGGCGGCGCGACCGTTATGCATGCGAAAACGGATACCCCATGACGCCAACCTTGGGGCAAAACCATGCAGTTCGCTTGCATGTCCACGAGTCCTTGTTTCGGTATGCTCATGTCCTCAAATAGGACGTGAAGCAGTTATTAAAGCTAGGCACGGCCTAGAACTTCTCAAAATGGAGCACCTCATCCACGCCTCGCTTGGGGTGCGACGTAACTTCGTCTTCGTCTAGGGGATAGCCCAAGGCTATTATGCTTACCAGTTTGTATTCCTTGGGAGCGCCCACCAGGGAAACCACTTCTTCGGCATATGGTTTCTTGTCTCCGGCTACCCAACAGGAACCGATGCCCAAAGCGGTTGCCGCCAACAGCATGTTCTGCGTGGCCGCGGCCCCGTCTTCCAGATAGTATTTGGTATCTTTACACAGAACCACTATCGCGGCGGCGGCATCTTTCACAAACCTGGCGTTTTCGCCAAAGGAGGCTAACGCGCTCAGCTTCTCCTTGTCCGTGATCGCGACAAACTCCCAAGGCTCCACGTTCCTGGCGCTAGGCGCGAGTCGGCCCGTTTCGGCGATTTTCGTCAAATCCTCCTTGGGGATGGGTTTGTCGCTATAGCTTCTTACCGTACCACGCTTTTTTACGGCCTCAAAGAACTCCATACATCCAATCTCCCTTGGTATTGTACCGCACGTTTCGTTTAAACGGCCGCAAGGCCACCGCCAGCGCCCCCGCCGGGGGTCTCTTGTTGCATGTCCATTGGATCGTTCTCTTGCTCCTCTTCGGCATCCTGGCCGTCCTCCTCGGCGCCATCGGGGCGCGGCGGCCGGAGCAAGACTTCCTCGCCTTCTTCCAGTCCTTCCTTGATGTGGATGAAGCGATCGTTGTAGTCGCCCGTTTCGACGGGACGCGCGGCCGCTTGTCCGGCCTCGACCACATAGACATAGTGCCGGTCGCCATGGGACACCACGGCTTGCATCGGCACATAGACGACGTCCTCAAGCTCATTGACGATAATCTCGACTTCGGCTGTCATGCCGGGCCGGAACCATTCGTAGGAGCCTTCGATGCTGACCGTGGTCGGGAAAAGCCTGAGATCGGGGTTGAGCCAGCGATGGCCGGAATCCGGCACAAGCGCAACCCGGGTCACCTCGCCCGTCAGTACTTCGTCGGAGTAGGCATCCACGGTTATGCGGGCGGGTTGGCCCTCGGCGAGGCGGTTTACCTCGGCTTCATGCACCTCCACCTCGACCGCCATGTTGTTCATGTCGGGGATCGTCAGGATTTCCTGGCGTTCGCGGACTTCCGTGCCTTCCTCAATGAGGTCGTCGTTGCCTCCCCGGCCGTCGCCCGTGGCATAGACCACCAAGCCTTCACGTTCCGCCGTAATCACGCAGGCCTCGATTTGTTCCTCGAGTTCTTCCACGCGCTCTTCCTGCATTTCATAGCGCGCTTTGCGTGAACGAAGTTGGGCCTCCGCCTGCGCGGTTTCCGCGGCGGCTTGCCGGCGCGTGCGATCCAGCTCGCGGTGTGCTTGTTGATATTGCGAGACCAAGTCCTCGAGCTGTTGGGGAAACTCGTAATTGATGAAAAGCTCCTGCTCGGTTTCCCGCGAGCGAAGATCAATCTCGCTGCGCTGTAAGGCGAGCCGATCTTGTTCCTGTTCATCCGAAGTGACGAAGCCTTCATCGGCCAATTCCACGGTCCATTCGTATTGCGTTTCGTCTTGGCTAAGCTCTTCCTCGGCCACCGTGATTTCCGATTCGAGGTCGCGCAAACTCTGTTGGGCCGAGCCGCCCAGCCGGTCATCGTCGAGTAGACTTTGGTATTCGAGGTCCATCTCGAACTGAGGCTCTTCGGAATCAAAGTCTTCGGGAATCGGCAAAGATTCGCCTGAGTCAAGGTCTTCCACGTCAATATTCTCGGGGTCCAAGTCCTCGCTATCCGTCTCCCCGGCGCCGGTATCCGCCGTGGGATTCCCTCCCGAGCCGAGGTTGTCTCCGCTCGCCGCCGCGAGAAAGTCGCTATCTTGTTCGTCGCGGACTTCGGTCAACACCTCTTCACCGAGTTCTTGTCCAAGATATTCATGCACGTCCATCTGGGCGAACTTCAGGTTGAGTTCGGCCTCATGGATATTGCTTTCATTTTGACTTAGGGTGATGGCGTGCTGTTCCTGGGCTTCGGTCAGCGAGGCCAAGGCGTTTTCGTACTCGATTTGCTGCTGGGTGAGGTCGTCTTCAAGCTGCGACGAATCCAGCTCAACGAGGATCTTTTCGTTTTCGATGTCTTCCTCGGTCACCCGGTAGCCTTCTTCCACAATGTTCAAGATGGTGGTCCCGCCCTCGACCTCCGAACGGATCTCCTGCGCCTCGGTGGACTCGGCCTCGCCGCCTTCCGTGACGCTGATGCGCAGCAGGCCTCGTTCGGCTTCAAACGTCGTGGCGTCCAGCGCGGTTTCGCCTGGCCGGGTCAACCAAAAGGCCGCCACGAGAAGGGCTAAAATGGCGACGCCGATTTTTACATATCGCTTTTTAAGGTTGGATTGTGAGTGGTGTCGTGCTTCAGAGTTGCTCGACATGATCAACTTCCTCCCACTGGCCGTCTTCTTTAATGTGAAGTAAACCCAAATCGCGCCAGAACGACAGGCGCGACAAGGTGTGATTGATAAGCGCCGCGGTAAGCGAATTACGCGCGGACACCAAATCGTTTTGCGCGTCGATTTGGTCAAGGGTCGTCGCCCGGCCGGCTTCGGCCAGCAATTCCTGCTCGCGGACGCGGCTTTCGTTCACTTCCACGCCCATGTTTCGAATCTCGTAACTCCGCTCAGCCTCTTCCAGATCCCGAAAGGCCCGGCGTACGTCTAACTTGATGTTGTCCTCCGCCAATTCAAGATTGCGCAACGCCCGTTCGTAATTGATGAGCGCGGAGCGAAATTGGTTCCGCTCAGACTTGCGGTCGAGCGCGGGGTCGAAGTTAAGGCCCGCCCGCCAGGTCGTGCGGCGGAGATCCAAGCTGTCCCACGTGTCATCGCCCGGGTTGCTGGGCACGTCGGCGGCCAATTGCGCGTCAAGGCGGGGCCGGAGGCCGTCCACAGCCACATCCACCCGCCGGGCGGCATCCTCGACCGCGTCCCGGTCGGTGTAGAAGTCGAGGCGGGAGGCCAATGCCACATCAACCGCCTCCTGCATGGCGATCTCGGGCTGAATCAAACCGGTTTCCCGCAATTGCTCCATCTCGGTATCGTCGAGGACGATGTCCGCGTCCGTGCTAAGCCCAAGCTGTATCTTGAACTGGTCGAGAGATTCCCGGTAGGAGAGCACGGAGCCAGTCCATGAGTCCTCGGCGCTCAATTCGGCCTGTACGCTGCGGCCCAGGTCCGTTTCAGTAAGGCGGCCGGCCTCGGCCAGGGCGCGTTGCCGCTCGGCCCCTTGCAAGAAGGATTGATAGCCCAGCCAGTTGTTGCGGGCCGTGTCGCGGCTCTGCAGGACGCGGTAATACTCCGTCGCGATCTGAACGGCGAACTCTTGGCGGAACCGGGTGAAATCGCGTAATGCGTAGAGTAAGTCGCGCTCCGCCTGCTTAAGGGCCTCATCGGCGATGCGCTGGCCTGCTCCGCGTAACAACGGCTGCTGGATGGTGGCGGCCAAGGCGGACGAGGTAGCGGTCCGTGGATCGCCTGTGAGAAACGTCAAGAAGTTTGACGTGAGGTCCGCCGCAATGCTCGCCCCGCCGCGTATGAGCATGTCCGCGCCGACGTCGGCGCCGCCCGACACCCGCCGCTCGTCCACTATCACCGTGTCGGGTTCGTTTAGCCCCGAAGCCCGGCCCGCCGATTCCACGACCTGGCTATAGCGAGATAGGACCTCGCTTGGCGTGCCGGCCAACTGGCCTATGTCCTCCACGAGTCCCGGCGCCGACTGGGCCGCTTGGGAGGCCGCGCTGAAGCGCTGTTCGTCCCGGGTGTCTCCTATGAGCGTGGCGTCCGCGCCGCCAAAAAAACGGGGGGTGTATTGATGCCGGTCAAGGGTTAGACCAAGGGCTTCCAGATAAAGGCTTTCCTTTTGATTTTGATAGGTGCGGCTGTTTCGGAAGGCTATGGCGAGCGCGTCCTCCAGAGAAAGGATAGCCGCGCCCACTTCTTCCTGGCCGGTATCCCCGAGGAACTCCTCAGCCTCGTCGGCCACAGGATAAGACTCGAGATCCGGGACGTGGTCCGTCTCAATCTCGTAATCGTCCACCATACCGGGCACCGCCGGTTGCTTTTCCTCGATGAGGCTGTATACTTCCTCGTCGGCTGATTCCTTATAATGCGTGGTCGTACATCCGCCCAAAACAATCCCTGCGCTGAAGACGGCTATCCCCATCCAAGCGCCAACGCCTGACCACCGTTGCTTCGGTCTACTCATGTTGTTCCGATAAACTCCTGTCTGCGCATCCGTTCACGCCATGAGGCGTAACCCAATACTGTTCCGCGATCACGAGGGAGAGTTAGCCGCGGGGACTTTTCCGAACCCTTACGAACCAGTATGTAGCTTAAGTATAATACAGACTGTGCTTCACGAGGAAGCAATGGGGCTGTGGCAACTTGGACCGGTCGGCTGCGAGGCTGGTTTCGTTTTGGGCGCCGCGCCGAAGTGCTTTACCGGCTACTTTCTAGCTCTCCTTGGTCAGGCCGACCCATGCGAAACCAAGCGCCAAAATGCAACTTCCAGCTCCTCCGGCTATCTCTACTAACGCTTAAACCCGCCCTAACGTCAAAATGTTCCACCAACAAGCCGGGCGATCCTACGCATTGGCGTCAGATGGACGTGGGGCCAGTCGTGCGACGCATGTAGGGCAATGTAGCGCCCCCTGGAGAATTATATGCAATATTGCATGGTTGTCAGAAGCGCAAATGTGATCTACAATGAGTTCCAGTGGTGTGCTATTAGATGTGGCGTGCAAGAATCCCGTGGTTATGGATTTCTGATGATACGCAAATAGTAAAATATAAGACTAATAGTGGGGTGATACGCTATAGCGTTGAGATGAAAAGTTATCAGCTTGGGGTGAAGTGTGCCCGGTGCGGCGCGAGCGGGCTTTGGGATTTGGATTACCGGGCTTAGGTTGCTGGTGATC
>JAWOFY010000230.1:0-3189 GCA_046497285.1 Candidatus Hydrogenedentota bacterium | reverse complement strand
GTATCCACAGAGAGGCCTGCGTCCACCGCACGGGGCCGGTAAGCTGGGTGCTCAGCAATTCGCGTTTATGGGCGGGGTCAGACTCTTCCAACCCGCTAACGGAGGAGATGAAACGGCCCTGGGGTGGCTCGAAAGTGACGTCCTTGAGTTCCTCGCGGAATTTCTCCGACGCGGTTTTCATGTACGGCGAGTGGAAAGGACCGGACACGGGCAGGCGGATCACCCGCCGGGCGCCCGCCCCCTTCAATAGCTCCTCCGCCTCGGCCAGCCCCTCTTCCGTGCCGGAAATGATGGTTTGCTGCGGGCCATTATAATTGGCGACGTTGACCCCTTCGGGCAGGTTATCCGAGATCGCGGCCGCGTCGAGCCCCGTCACCGCCGCCATACCGCCGGCCGGCACGCCTTCCGACATGAACCGGGCGCGAAGCCGGGTGATGCGCAACGCATCCTCCAGCGAAAGGGAACCCGCCGCGGCGAGCGCGGTGATCTCGCCGATGCTATGGCCGGCGAACCCGCTGGGCTTCATGCCGTTTTCGATGAGATGCCGGGCGATGGCGGCGCCCACCGCCACGAGGGCGGGTTGGGCGTTCCGCGTGTCGTTTAGCTGTTCTTGCTCACCCTCGAAGATGGCGCCGAGAAAACCCGGGCCGAGCACCTCTTCCGCCTTGTCCAGCACGGTCCGCGCGGCCTCTGAGCCCTCATGGAAATCGCGGCCCATGCCCACGGCTTGGCTGCCTTGGCCCGGAAACAAGAAATAGGTCACGCTCCCTGCTCCTTTTGGTTGAGATAGGCCTCGGAATCGCGCAATTCCTCTATGCCTTGGCGGATGTGTTGGTTGATCTGCTTTTCCACGGCGCGTTGCGCGCCGATGATGGCGTTCGCCACGCCCGTTGCGGTGCTCGCGCCGTGCAGAATGAAGACGATGCCATTCACGCCAATCAACATGGCGCCGGGGTGCTCGTTAGGATCAATGGTGTGCTTGAGCCGCCGGAACGCGCCGGAACTAAGCTGGGCGCCGAGTGTGCTGGTCCAGGTCGCCTTGATCTCGCGGTGTGTAAGCTGCGTGATGAGCGACGCCACGGCCTCGCTCGTCTTGAGCACCACGTTCCCGACGAACCCGTCGCAAACCACCACATCAACGCCGCCTTCAAAAAGGCCCTTGGGCTCCACGTTGCCGACAAAATTAATGTGAGGCGCAGCGCTAAGACAGCGATGGACTTGCTTGGCCAGTTCGTTCCCCTTGGCTTGCTCTTCGCCAATGTTCAGCAGGCCCACGCGCGGCGTGTCCACGTTGAATCCGTGCCGGGCGTAGACGGTGCCCATTTCGGCGAAATCACAGAGGTGCCGCGCGCTGCAATCCACGTTGGCCCCCAAATCGAGCACCAACGCGGGCTCGCGCAGCGTGGGAAGCCGCTGGCAAATCGCCGAGCGGCCCACGCCCTTGATGAGACCGAGTATGGTGCGGGCGGCCACCATGACCGCGCCGGTATTGCCCGCGCTCACGTAGGCGCCGGCCTCCCCGTTCTTAACCAGGCGCATGGCCACCAACAGGGATGCGTCCTTCTTCTGCCGCACCGCAAGCACCGGGGAATCCTGCATCGAGATGGACTCGGAGGCGTGGACGACGGAGATGTTAGCGGGAATTTTGCCCCGGCTTTGAGTGTGGAGGGCTTCGCGCAGCTGGGTCTCGTCTCCCACCAACAGAAGCTCTATAGCGGGATCCCGCGCCACACTAAGCGCGGCCTCTACCTCAGGCGCGGGCGCCCGGTCGGACCCGTTGGCATCTAAAGCTATTCGCATTACGGTTCCCGAGTATATTTGAAGGTGCGCTTGCGCATTGGCGGGATTCCACTCATTGGACCGAAACCACAGCCCCTCCGTGGATCTTCACGGCTATTACATCAACCGCCCCGCGAATTTCACGGTACGCCTCGCGGGCGCGGATGGAGCGGCCCGGCGCGGGTTCAAGAAGCCCAATGGAGGGACGACGTTCCCCTCCCCCGCGTCGATGGGGCTATCCGCATTCCCGAACGCCTAAGACTGCGCCATCAAGCCCGGCGCCACAGGCGATCGCGATTCTCCGCCCTCAGTCGTTCTCCGTGTTTACCGCCAAGCGATCCTTGTAATGGCCGCACTTCGGGCATACCCGGTGCGGGGGGATGCGGTGACCGCAACTCTGGCAGTCGGTCAGCGCAGGCGTACGCAATGCGTGATGGGCGCGCCGCGAATTGCGGCGCGATTTCGTTATCTTCTTCTTGGGTTGCGCCACGGAATCACTCCTCTAAAGACCCAGGCTTCAGGTCGGGGAATATCTCCGCCAAGGCCTGAAGACCGTTGTTTTTGGTTTCCACCTGTTCGGTGACCGTGCACCGGCAGGACTCCAAATTCAGGTTGGCCCCACATCCCGGACACAAGCCGGCGCAGTCCGGTCTGCATAGAAACTTGAAAGGGACAGCCAGCACCACCTCTTCCCACGTCTGCGGGGCGAGGTCGATCACATTGCCCGAGTACACCCCCACCGAAGGCGCATCCTCGTCCTCCGGATCGATCTCCTCTTCGCCGGCTGCTTCTCCCTGCGTTTCCAGGTTAGCCGCCGAACCCTTCACGAACACCCACAACACCTCGCGCGACAAGGGATGCTCCGCCGAGGCGAGACAGCGGTCACAGGCGTGCTGGTACATGCCCGATATTTCGCCCCGGAACATGTATCCATCCTCGAATTCGGCCAGCGAGCCTCGAACGCGGACCGATTCTATCGGCACGCCGGGCGCGCCTTCCGGTTGAAGTTCCGACACCGGGGCCTCGACGTCAACGGGCACATCCTGCTCAGCCACGAGCGCCACGGAAATCTTAAGCTTACTCATGGTCGTCACTCCCTTTGTGGGGTGGGCAGGCGGGAAGCATCAAGAGTAGCAAACGCCACGCCTGCAAGTCAAAGAAATCTAAGCCACACCGCGTGGCTCACGGGAATTCCGCATCCCCATATACTCTATTGTAATTCAGCGGGGCGCCTTCCCGCCAGTATGGCCGTTTCCCCCAATCGCCGGATACGGCGGTGTATCGGGGCGTTTACATCCCCCGGCCCTTCGGGCCACCCCCTTCCAAGGGGGAATTGTAGCGCCGGCATCTTGCCGGCAAAAAAGGCACACTCCAAGCCGCGATATACATGCCGGCGAGACGCCGGCGCTA
>JAWOFY010000229.1:0-12192 GCA_046497285.1 Candidatus Hydrogenedentota bacterium | reverse complement strand
GCTCCATACGCAGAAGGCGGTCATGGCCACGCTGATGGAGCGGCGGGAGGACGGTCTTTGCCCAAAATTAAGCCATTACCGGGGGGAGCACGGCAGTCAGACGGAGTGAACAGGATCGTAGTTTGACCACCGACAAGTTATGCCGCACGCGCGAGCCATGGGGCGTGCGAAGCTGAGTCCCGGCTCATGAGTTTCTCCCCTAAAACCGGTCCTGAGAGGGCCTAAGCGAAACGCTGTTGGTTTCGTGACAGCGCATCACCGATTGGTACGTAAAGGAATCCACGATGGCGTCAAATGTGAAGAAGATCGTGCTCGCCTATTCGGGCGGCTTGGATACTTCGGTTATCCTGAAATGGCTGCAAGAAACCTATAACGCGGAGGTCGTGGCTTATATCGCGGACATCGGGCAGGGGGAAGAACTTGAACCCGCCCGCGAAAAGGCCAAGGCTACAGGCGCAAGCGCGGTGTACGTGGACGATCTCCGCGAGGAGTTCGTGCGGGATTTCGTGTTCCCCACCATGAAGGCGCAAGCCATTTACGAGGGCCGTTACCTCCTTGGCACGAGCGTGGCGCGTCCGCTGATTGCCAAGGGGTTGATTAATACGCTGCACAAGGAAGGGGCGGACGCCATCGCGCATGGGGCGACGGGCAAAGGCAACGACCAGGTCCGGTTTGAGCTGACGTGCCTCGCGTTGGAGCCCGGCGTCACCGTCATAGCCCCGTGGCGCGAACCGGAGTGGGACCTCGATAGCCGCGGGAAAATGCTGGAGTATGCCAAGCGGCACGGCATCTCTGTTACCTCCTCGGGCGAAAAACCATACAGCATGGATCGCAATCTTCTGCATTTGTCTTTTGAGGGAGGCATACTGGAGGATCCTTGGGCTGAACCTCCGCAAGACATGTTTCAGCTCACCGCCAATCCCGAGGACGCGCCGGATGTCCCCGCGTATGTGGAAATCGGCTTTGAGCAAGGCGAGCCGGTGACGGTGGATGGCGAGCGTTTGAGCCCCGCCACGCTTTTAACCCGTCTTAACGAGCTTGCGGGCCAACACGGGGTAGGCCGCGTTGACCTCGTGGAAAACCGCTTCGTGGGCATGAAATCCCGCGGCGTCTACGAGACCCCGGGGGGCACATTGCTTTATGAGGCGCACCGGGGCGTGGAATCGCTGACCATGGACCGGGAGGTCATGCTCCAGCGTGATCAGATGGCGCCCAAGATCGCCCAGCTCATCTACAATGGGTTCTGGTATGCCCCCGAAATGGAGGCCATGAGGGCCTTTGTGGAGAAGTGTCAGGAGAATGTCACCGGTGTGGCGCGCTTGAAGCTTTACAAAGGCGCCTGCACGCTTGTTGGGCGCAAGGCGGACAAGAGTCTGTACGACGAACGGATCTCCACTTTCGAGGAAGATGAGGGCGCGTACCGTCAAGCTGACGCTACCGGCTTCATTCGACTCAACGCGCTCCGGCTGCGTGTGCGGAACAGAGCTGGATACTTTCACGGCGGTTGACTTTCCTCGCGTGAGGGCGATTTGAGGGGCGGACGATATCCATGAGCAAACTGTGGGGAGGGCGTTTCGAAGGCGGTGTCGACAAGCTGGTGGAGGAACTGGGCGAATCGGTGTCCAGCGACTGCCGGTTGGCCCCATGGGACATTCGAGGCAGCATGGCTCATGCGCGGATGCTGGGGCGCCAAGGGGTATTGTCGGCGGAGGATGTAACGGCCATCCTCAATGGGTTGGAATCCATCGGCAAGGACATCGAGGAGGGGCGCTTCTCCTGGGATCCCGCGCTGGAAGATGTTCACACGAACATCGAGGCGGCCTTGGTTGAGCGGATAGGCGACGCCGGGAAACGGCTTCACACGGGCCGGAGCCGCAACGATCAAATCGCATTGGACACCCGTCTCTGGCTGCGAGACCAACTCGACGGCATTGACGGCGCGCTGCGTGACTTTCAGGCCGCTCTGACGAGCTTTGGGGAAGCGCACATCGACGTCATCCTTCCAGGATGCACGCATCTTCAACATGCGCAGCCGGTCCGGCTGGCCCACCACATGCTGGCGTATTTCGAGATGTTTCAGCGGGATCGCGAACGCATGCGGGAAGTGCGCCGCCGCACCAACCGTTCCCCCCTGGGCGCGGCGGCTCTCGCGGGGACAAGTTATCCAATTGATCCTGATTCAGTGGCCGAAGAGTTGGGGTTCGAGGGGCTTTGCGCAAATAGTATGGACGCCGTGTCGGATCGGGATTTCCTCGTTGAGTTCTGCGGGGCCTGTTCGTTGGTGATGATGCATTTGTCGCGCCTATCGGAGGAACTCATCCTCTGGTCCTCGCCGATGTACCGGTACATTGAGATTGGGGACACCTTCACCACCGGCTCAAGCATCATGCCCCAGAAGAAGAACCCCGACGTGGCCGAGCTGGTGCGCGGAAAGACGGGCCGGGTCTATGGGAGCATGACCGCTCTGCTCACGACGCTGAAAGGGTTGCCCTTGGCGTACAACCGGGACATGCAGGAAGACAAGGAACCGGCCTTCGACGCCTGCGACACGGTTCAAGTTTCTCTGGCCGCCATGAGGGGCCTCATCCCCACCATTACAGTTGATAAAGAGCGGATGGCCTCGGCCGTGCGGGAAGGATTTCTTGAGGCGACTGAGTTGGCCGATTACTTGGTGGAGCAGGGGATGCCGTTCCGCGAGGCCCACGCCGTCATAGGCCGCATTGTGTTGCACTGTTCAAAGCGGGACATCCGGTTGGGGGACTTATCTCACGGCGACCTCCAGGCGTTTTCGAGCTTATTCAGAGAAGATGCGCTCCGGTTGTTGGATCCGTGTGTCATGGTGGATCGCCGCGATCATCCCGGTGGAACCGCCCGGGCGCGCGTGATTGAGGCGTTGGAGAACGCAAAAACCTTGTTGCGAAGTTATTAGGCCCGGAGGAACATGGGGGGGAGGCGGTAGGGGCATCCTGCTCACGAGTTACCCTGTCTTAGAACTGGGCCCGAATCTGTTCAAGCAGTTTAAGCGCCCGCGTCGCGAGATTTTCGCAATGCGGCAGGATCTTCTCCCCGTTGCCCGCTCGAAGCTCCAGTCTTAGTTGGGTGGATTCTCTAGCGATCGGCAATACGTTTAGGCCCAGTTCCCGCGCGTGGTCGGCCCGGCCTCTGTTCAAGAGACGGCACAACGCTCCGTCACACGCGCATAGCGCTGCCGCTGTCTCAATTAACTTGCTTCGCGGGCGCCAGATGGTGGCAGAGTGATAAATGAGGTTCAGCGTCATGGCGCGGACGGTGTGGGTGGTGACCAGATCATGAAGTACATCGCCCTGACCGGTGGTGTTCAACTTGTCTTCAACGGCCGACGCGTCCACCCCATGAGCGTGGGTAAGGGCCAGGTTGAGTTGGGATTGCTGCAAATCGTCCTCGATAAGCCGCTGCGCGATTACGTCGCGCCAAGCCGCGCAGGCTGCGGGTTCCGCTTCGAGGATAAGGCGCGCCTGCCCGGGAAACATCTCGATTTGGCGATGTAGTTTCGCTTGGGCCCAGTTCCAGGTGTAAATAAAGTCGGAGATGTCATAGATTTCCAAGCCCGCCACCTTTTCGGGAGGGATGTCTAAATGCACCTCGGTCATGCCGCGCACGTCGTTGTTCACCAGGAAATATAAGTTGAAATCGGGTCCTTGGAGCCGAAAAGAGCTGGTGGGAAAGATTCCCTGGGAAAGCGCCGTGTGTTCACTCGTTTGCGCCTTTACCACATACCACTCGCTGGGCAAGGGAGCGGGGTTCGCTTTCAGCAAAAGAGGCGCGATGGCGTTCAAACGCCCTATGCGCTTGTCCATCTCCAGCCACAAATCGCTAAAGGTCAGGAATGGTCCAGTCAGGCTCCGCTGGCAACTGCCGGTAATCCATGCGGGATCATTGTGATACGTGTAGCTAAACCATCCCCGGCTTCCCGTGGCGAACGCAAGATTTACCATCAACCGCATCTCGGGACAATGAGGCCAATCCGGCGTTCCTGAAGCGTAGATAAAGGCTGGCCCCACCATCCAAAACTGTTGCCCGTCGCCGATATGGACGTGGGACTCGGTTAACGCTTTCGCCGCCCACGGGTCATGCGAGGGGAAGTATTTCATGCCGCGGGCCGGGAAGAAAGGCGCGTAAAGGGGATAGCCCGAGGCGGAGCGAGTGAGTAGAGTTACAGGATGATGAGGATCGGCCGATTCCACGGCGTGTTTAAGTTCTAGCACCGGGCCGAGGGCCTCTTCGGTGGGATCGTTTATCAGACTCCACGCCAGTAACGGGGCCGCCTCCGCGTAGGGCTTCACGAGTGATTCGATAATGCCGTCCAACCGGCCCTCGTCGTCATCGACGGGCACATCGAAAAACGGGATAACACGGATGTTGCGCGTTTCGGCGACCTCCAGCAGTTCTTGGAATTCGCCCTGAGTAAATCGTTCAGCCTTCTCCACCGCGATGCAGTTGTGATGGCGCCGGACAATATCCTCCAGGGCCAAGGTCCAATACTCCCGCAAGGAGATTCCTAGCACCTCGGCCAGTCTACGGGCCACTTCCGCATTTACGAAGACCCCGAGCGGCATGAAGTTCTCGAGCGTGGAGTACCGTTGAGGCGGATGCGTCTCTTGAAGGTGGACGTACTCTTTCTGGCACGCCTCGACTTCTTCCTTGCTCATCGCGCGAAACCGCAGGGATTCGATTTCCATCGATTCGTCGGCGCGCTGGGTGGAGTAAAGGCGGAACGCCATCCCTGTTATCTGCTGAGGAAACCCAAAGTGGCCGATCTTGCGCGCCACAGTTTGCCACCGGGATGTAGCGGGGAGAAACTCCAGCTCGCGGCCGCCGGGATACGTCCACATCCACGCCGGATGGGCGTTGTCGCTGGTACAGCGGTACGTGATTTCGGCAATGGGGTAGGTGTCCAGATCAACCGGAAACCGGTCGTCTTTGCTGTCGAAACTGCTGAGTGGCGCCCAAAAATGCGGTTCGTCCCCCGAAAGATTATCAATATGAACGATGTCATGGAACCGGCCAACCAGGCGCACGCCTTTTTCGGTTCGCATACGTTGGGCGGGCACGCGCTGCCATTCCTTATCGGTCACAAAGTCACGGGTTTGCCAGCCGGCAAGCTCCTCTCCCGTAAACAGTATGTGATCCAGCGTATCACGTAGCTCTGAATCGGGCTTGTACAAGATGGTGCTGAGAAAACCTGAATATTCGTAAACCATAGGACTCTAACGTTAGTCAAGGGTTAATGGCCTAGGAGAACACCCGTTGGGATTGCATGCCATGGCCGGCGCGCCCCACGTTTGGCGGATACCCTACCACACACAGCGTCCATAATCCATTGCAGCAGCGCAATTCAGGCTGGCCGATATCAACGGCATCCGCAAAATCGCTTGGGCATTTTTATGTGTTTAGTGTGTTATGATAGCAAAATAAACTTGCCGTGTAAGTTTTTGCTTGACATCAGGCGGCGGGTGGTGTACAACAGGCATAGGTTATTGCGTTTTGGGGTGGCGACGGTGTTCGGGCCCCGGGTGTGCAATGCGCCGATCGTGAACAGTGACGCTCAACGGTTCGTTCGTCGTGTTAAGGGAAGGCCTTGTGGGTTTGGGGAAAGCGGACCGGGTTAGGGCTTGGTGACCAACTAGCGTCCTCGCCTACTGGAGCTGCCGAACTGCTTAGGAGTTAAAAGTTATGCGATCCCTTTGGAATACAGTTGCTTTTTTTGCCGCGATTGCCCTCGGATGCGCGCTGAGCGGCGTTGTGGAAGCACAGGAACAGGAGGAGTTCATAGAGACGCCTCCGGCTCCTATCGTGTTCGCCGAGGTGGGGGAGGAGGTAACGCTAGGGCCCGTGGTGGTCGCGGAGGACTTTGCGGAGGGCGCGGCGTTCGAGTGGCTATTTGATGACGAGGAAGTGGGCGAGGAGGCCGAGCTCGTTATCGAAGAGGTTGCCGAGGAAGATTTCGGTATCTACACGGTGGTCGTGAGCCACGATGACTTCGAGGATGAGGTCTTCGAGGTCGAATTGAGTGAGCCTCGGATTGTGTTGACGCCTCCCGAATCCGAGGTGAGGGAGTGGTTGGGGGAGGAGGTAACGCTTGGCCCGGTGGAAGTTGTCGAGGCCATCGAAGAGGATGTCAGTTTTGAGTGGTTTTTCGAGGGAGAACCCGTTGGAACGGAAGCGTCTTTCACCATCCCCGCTTTGACCGACGAGGATACGGGTGTTTATACCCTGGTCGTCGATCACCCTGATCTGGAGGAGGCCGAGTTCGAAGTGGAGGTCTCCGCGATACAGCTCATTGAACGGTATCCCCTTCCCCTTATCCTTGTGGAGGAGGGGCAAGAAGATGTCCTCCTTGGCCCCATAGATGTGCCCGACGACTTCGAAGGTGGAATGAGTTTCGAGTGGACCTTTGAAGACGAAGTCGTGAGTACAGACTCGTATATCAGTTTTCCCGAGATTACCCGCGACGTCGTCGGGACGTATACGGTTGAAGTGGATCACCCCGCCTTTGCTGAGCGCGAGGAGTACGAGACGCCGGAAATCATTGAAATTGAATTCGTCATCCCTGAGCCGTTGCGGAATTTCCGCGCCACCACCGGTGACATGACGTCCGACGTGATGCTGACATGGGACAACCCTATCGGGATAGATGTGGAGGAAATCTCCATTTACCGGCAGACGGGTGCGTTCCCTGAGGAGCCTGGCGATGGCGAGGAGGTGTTTGTCGGGGAGGGAGATGAGGAGCAGTACCGCGATACAGGAACACAGGAAGGCCAAGAGTACTTCTATGCGCTCTTCGCTGAGCTGAATATAGAGGGCATCCCCTTTTTTGAATTTGCCGAAGATTCCTTTTATCTCACCGATACACTCTACGCCCGGGGCGTGCCTGGCGTAGATTCGGCGGGCTACGTAACCGATGTGTTCTCACCGGAGCGTCCTGTAAATCTGGGATACAGCCAAATCACCATTGAGCCCACTGTCTCCTTGAGTGACGCGCTCGCTTCAGGTCAACCTGAGTTCTATATGAACCCGAGCGATTATGAAATCAGCTTCGAGTCCGATGTCCATGAATTGCCGTTTGCGCGGGATCCGGGAATCGGGGTGCATATAAATGATGACAAGTTTGCTTTTTTGCATCCGCAGGAGGAGCCCGCGGTTGGTGACGGGCGGCCAGGCAGACCCCGGCGAGGGCGCGTAGGCCGTATCGAGGAGCTGGAACTGCCGGACATTCCCTTCTTTGGCCAGATGTTCAACGATTTTGTGTTGGGGGCCAATGGCTACGTCACGACGGGCGAAAGCCTGTACACTCTAGAGACCATTGACACGGCGGAAGCCATCTATGCAGCGGACGAGACCTACGATGAGGATATTAGCTTTCAGGTCGAGCCGTTGTACGAGTTGGATAGCTCGTTTGAGCTTGGCCGGGGTATCCGCCGGGATTCCCCTGACAATTTTCCCTCGCTTGAAACCCACTTTAATGTGCCCCGCATTTCGTTTTCCTTTGCTGATCTTTCGACGACCGCGGCGGGCGAGATGTGGGCTAAGCAGCTCGATGACCGGGTGGTCCTCACCTTCGATAAGATCCCGGAGCAGGGCCAAGGGTTTGCCCCTAAGCCCAACACCGCCCAACTCGAACTGTTTTTCGACGGAACCATACGTTACACCTACCGCGATCTCAACGCCGATGACATGGTGATTGGCATCTCGGATGGACGCGGCGTACCAGGCTTTTTTGAGGCGGACGGCACATTCCAGAGGGTGGATGCGGAGACCGGCACAGGCTTGACGGAGTTCCGAGTGCTGCCGCCCCCGCCGCCTATATCGATCTCCAGAGTGGCGCCGCAAATTATTGAGGCTGGAGACACGGTGCAGTTCGATATCAGCGCCGCGGCGGAAGAGGGAGGTGCGCCGTCCCTTGAGGCTTCCGCTTTGCCCCCTGGCGCCGAATTCACAGTTAGCGGGAGTTCCGGCGCGTTCGTGTGGGAAACCGTTCCGGGAGACGCCGGGGTGTATGACGTCACGTTCTGTGCGGAAACAGAGGAGCATCAGACCTGCCAGACGGTGGTCATCCTTGTCTATGACGACGACACAAGGCCCGTTGCCGGGAATGTGCGGCTGGAGCCTGGCCAAATTACGGCGGGCCAACCTATTGAGGCCAAATACGAGTTCCTTGATCCGTCTGGGACCTCCGAGGTCAATTCACGCTTCTATTGGTACCGGAACGGCGCGTTTGTGTCAGCGTTGGAGGGCCATAGCAGCGTCCCTGGCGAGATGGTGCAGGAGGGCGACCGCTGGTACTTCGCGGTAGTCCCCCGGAACGCCATTGGGATTACCGGTAGGCCAGTGTTTTCCAAAACGGGAACCACCGACAGAGCCCCCGGGGAAGACGAAGACCGCTTCGCCTTGGATGTGAATGACGACGGGCAGGTGGACAGCCTCGACATCCAGATCATCATTAATGACCTTCTTGGGCTAGAGATTGATCCCACATATAACACCGATGTGAACGGCGACGGGGTGACGGACGCCGTCGATTTGCAGTTCGTGATAAACCATGTGCTTGGTTTGCCGCTCCCGGGAAACTAGGCCGCACCGTTAACCACGGACGACGGATTGTAATCCTCAGATGGCGCTCTCGGCCGGGCTTGTCCTGGGCCGGGAGCGCCGCTCCGCAAACAAAGGGAACGGGTATGAGCGAACCTGCGTACGAGAAGCGAAGCGTGCAAGCAATGGCTTCCGAACGGAGTACGTGTGGTATTCGTCAGCGTCTTTTTACTAAGGACGACGGCGTTCCAGCCAGCATAACCTATCTCACGGTGGACGATGCCAAGTCCCATTGGCACAGGCATACCCACGAATACTATTACGTCCTGGAAGGCGAGGGGACGCTCTTCATTGACGGCGAGCGTGTTCCGGTTGGGCCGGGTGATTGCGTTTGGATCAAGCCGGGCGCCCGCCATTATGCGGAAGGCGCCATCACCTCGCTCATCATAGCCATGCCCGCCCTCGATCCGGCCGATATCCTATACGAGGAGCCTACGCCGAAGGAACAAGGTGCGCAGACTCCCGGAACTGTTGGCGAGTAACGGCGGACGAGCGCATTTTTTGTATCGGTAATCTCCTTTTTGTGCGATTAAGGGGGAGCGGATAGGTTTGCGGTTCCAGCTTCCATTGTGCTACCATCTACTTTCCCTTCGGAACATGTTTAATTTGGCGCTTTACGAGGGATAGGCCTTTCGGGGCCGTGAGTATAAGCGTCGAATTGGGGTATGGGCGCGCCAGTCTTCCGAATTCCCGGGGTGTGTGGGTGGGATTAAGGGCGGTCCGGCTCTGTCGCTTGGGCGGTTGCCGAACGTGCAACACCCTCGCCAAGGAGTGTTTGGCGCGTCCCCATGTCTCGTGTCACCTCGTGACCCCAACCCTAGTAAGCCGTTTGTGAGAGGCGCCTCAGGAGAGAGCCTCCTCTCGGGGCCATCGTGCGACCGAATGGCAAAAAGGATAGAGAAATCACCATGGGTGTACAGGCGCAATTTGATCTTGCAGGAAAGACCGCCGTTGTAACCGGCGGGGCGGGCGTACTTGGCGGAGCCATTGCATCAGGCTTAGGCGACGCCGGCGCCCAGATCGCGGTGTGCGACATCGCCGCCGATAACGCCAAGGCCAAGGCGGAAAGTATCAGTCAAGCGAGCGGCGTGAAGGCGAGCGGATATTTAATGGACGCTTTCGACAAGGTGTCCATAGAAACCTGTTGCGAGCAAGTCCACAACGACTATGGCCAGGTGGATATTCTGGTGAACGCCGTGGGTGGCAATATGAAAGGAGCCACAACTTCCGAGACGCAATCGTTCTTTGATTTGCCGGAAGACGGATTGCGGGCGGTGATGGACCTGAATTTCCTTAGCGGCGTCTTCTTTCCTTCGCAAGTGTTTGGCCGGCGGATCAAAGACAATCCCAACGGCGCTTCGATCATCAACATCTCCTCCATGAACGCTTTTGTGCCGCTCACCCGCATTCCGGGATACAGCGCGGCCAAGGCGGCGGTCAACAACTTCACGCAATGGCTTGCGGTTCATTTGGCTCAAGAATATGACGCGCGCTTGCGGGTCAACGCGATCGCGCCGGGCTTTTTCTTAACCGAACAGAACCGCTTTCTGCTCACCGACGAAAAGACTGGCGAGTTGACGCCCAGAGGCAAAACTATCGTGGACCATACTCCCATGGGCGGATTTGGGAAGCCCGAGGACCTCATTGGCGCGACGGTGTGGCTGGCTTCGGATGCGTGCCGCTTTGTAACGGGCATCGTCGTACCCGTGGATGGCGGCTTTTCCGCTTTCAGCGGCGTATAAAGAAACGATCTCACGCCTTGGGGCGCTAAATAAGGATTAAGAGCGAGCATCGAAAGGATACGAGCGACATGAGCGATCCCGTAGCGGAATTGAAAGAGCATCAACCTCAACACGACTATCTCATCGCGATCGATTCCGATGGATGCGTTTTCGATACGATGGAGATTAAGCATAAGGAATGCTTCATTCCCAACATTGTTAAGCATTGGAAGCTCCAGGCGGTGTCGAAGTACGCCCGCATGGCGGCGGAGTTCGTGAACTTGTACTCAAAGTGGCGTGGCGTCAACCGCTTTCCCGCGCTCACCATGGTCTTTGATCTGCTGGAAGAATGGGACAAGGTTCAAGAGCGCGGCGTCGCCATTCCAAAGGCGCCGAATCTGCGCCGCTGGATCGAGACCGAATCCAAGCTGGGCAATCCCGCGCTGGAAGCGTATTGCAAGGAACATCCCGGCGAAGAGGACATGCAGCAGGCGTTGCGGTGGAGCAAGGCGGTCAACGACACGGTGGCGGACATGGTGGAAGGCGTGCCTCCGTTCCCGCATGTGCGAGAGTGCCTGGAAAAGGCCCAAGACCATGCCGATATCCTCGTGTGTTCAGCGACGCCACAGGAGGCGCTGCGCAAGGAATGGCGGGAGCACGCGATAGAGGGTTATCCCTTCTCGATAGCGGGGCAGGAACAAGGCAAGAAGGGGGAACATATCGCATACGCTTCTCAGGAGCGTTATGAGGGCTCCCGCATTCTTATGATTGGGGATGCCCCGGGTGACATGAAGGCGGCCCGCGCGAACAACGCGCTGTTCTATCCCATCAAGCCGGGCGAGGAGGACATGTCTTGGAAACGGTTGTATGAAGAGGCCCTTGACCGGTTTCTGAACGGGACCTATGCGGGCGAGTATGAGCAAAAGCTGATTGATGAATTCGAGGCGGTTCTGCCGGACACGCCTCCCTGGAAACACGGCGCGCGGGTGTAACTCGCTGCCTTATGCGTATCGTTGCCGATGAGAACATCCCCTATGTCCGCGAGGCGTTCGAGGGACTGGGGGAAATAGAGACCATGCCGGGCAGAGCCATGGACGCGGCGGCCGTGCGTGACGCGCAGGTGTTGCTGGTGCGCAGCGTGACCAAAGTGACGCCGGAACTGCTGGAGGGGTCGCAGGTCGAGTTCGTGGCCACGGCCACCATCGGCGAGGACCACATTGACCGCGATTACCTGGCCAAGCGGGGCATTGGATTCGCTAGCGCTCCCGGCTCGAACGCGAACAGCGTGGCCGAATACATCGTCTCCACCTTGCTCGTGCTGGCGCAACGGGGCAAGCTGGATCTCGAACGATGCCGGCTAGGCATTGTAGGCGTGGGCAACGTGGGGAGCCGCGTTCACGCTAAAGCCCAAGCGCTGGGCCTTGAATGCGTGCTGAATGATCCTCCTCTGTCCCGGAGCACGGGCAGCCAACGCTACCGGCCGCTTGAGGAGGCGCTTGCCTGCGATGTTATTACGATCCATGTGCCGTTGACGCGCGAAGGGCCGGATGCGACGCACCACCTGTTTGACGCCGCCATGCTAAGCCAATTGCCTCGCGAGGCCGTACTTATCAACACGAGCCGCGGCGCCGTGGTAGACAACCCGGCGTTGCTGGAGGCGGTGAAACAAGGCGCCTTACGGGGAACGGTGCTTGATGTATGGGAACACGAACCCGACATCAGCGCGCCGCTTTTGGAAGCGGTCGAGTTGGGCACGCCCCACATTGCGGGGTATAGCTTTGACGGCAAGGTGAATGGAACGCGCATGATCTATGAGGCGGCGTGCAACCATTTCGGTTGGAGG
>JAWOFY010000066.1:0-3313 GCA_046497285.1 Candidatus Hydrogenedentota bacterium | reverse complement strand
ACAATCAAGGAAACCCAATTATAAAAACTAGATACCGAGCCAGCTTTCGTTCGCCCCCCGATGTCTCGGCCAGCAATTGCTACATCTGTCCGAACACCGGCGCCCCGGATCAGCTCTACGACGGGGTGGACCGGGGCTTGCTGGTCACGGATGTCATGGGTGTGCACACGGCCGATCCTGTCAGCGGAGACTTTAGTTTCGGCGCATCCGGCATGCGCATCGAACATGGTAAGCCGACCCGCCCGGTCCGGGGCGTGACGATTGCCGGAAACCTTATTGATCTGCTGCAAAACGTGGACCTTGTGGGAGGCGATTTCCGTTTTTTCGGGGCCTATGGCGCCCCGTCCCTCCGCGTCTCCAACCTGATGGTGAGCGGGAACTGAGGAGCGGGTCTGGCCCGCGCGAGGCAACGCCAATGAATAGAGACCGCCAATGACCGACGATCCCTTGCACGCATTCTTCACCGTGGTGAGTTTCATCCTCGGCAGCATGGTGGGCAGTTTCCTCAACGTCTGCATAAGCCGTTGGCCGAACGAACAGTCCATCGTGATTCCCCGCTCCCGGTGCCCCCAGTGCGAGACGCCGCTGCGATGGGCTGATAATATCCCCCTGTTGAGTTGGGTGGTGCTGGGGGGGCGGTGCCGGTATTGCGGCAAGCCCATCAGCATGCGCTATCCGATCGTGGAAGGGCTGACGGCGATTCTATTCCTATTGATCTATCTGCGCTTTGGTTTAAGCGACGCTACGCCCATCTATATGTTGTTGGCTGCGGGCTTGGTGCTGGTGACTTTCGTGGACTTGACGGATTGGACCATCCCGAACGAGGTGACGATGCCCGGCATCCCCATCGGCATTGTGTGTTCCATGTGGGTGATGTTCTATCCCGAGTTTTTTGACGGCGGGCACAGCGGATTGCGGATCGAGTACATCTACGAGAACGTCTTCCATGGCCTCATCGGGGCATTCGCGGGAGGGCTTTCCCTCTATCTTTTGGACAAGATTAGCTTGCTCGTGCTCAAAAAACCCGGCATGGGATTTGGCGATGTGAAGCTACTGGCCATGTTGGGGGCGTTTTTCGGCTGGATCGGCGTCATCATCATTGTCGTGGTCGCCGCCACGATTGGGGCGGTGGTGGGCATTACCATCATCATGATAGAGCGGGCCCGGGGAAACACGGAGGCCGAGCACTATATCCCCTTTGGCCCCTACCTTTCCCTTGGCGGGCTGGTGATGATGTTCTTCGGAGGCGAGCTTTTCCAATGGTGGCAGATGGTCACCGCGCCGCCCGAGCCCGGCGTCATGTTCTCCACCCTTTGGCAAGCGGCGGCGCCTTGGCTTGGTTAATAAAAAAACCGGATGAAAGAAACCACGGATGAACACGGAATAACACGGAATTGGATTTGTTTATAAGCGTTACGCCCCAATCGCTAGATAAGGTGGTGTGTCGGGTGTTTACATCCCTCGGCCCGTCGGGCCACCCCCTTCAAAGGGGGCATTAGCCGGCTCACCGGGGGTAAATGGCGCTTCATCCGATGTGACCGTTGGGCAGAGCAAAATTGCCCCTTGGAAGGGGGATCAAGGGGGATGTTGTTCCATGGAGCGAGTCCAAGTCCGTGTCATTCCGTGTTCATCCGTGGTTTTATCGCCCAGTTTTTGATAAGGAGGTTGTTGCGTGCTGACGTTTTATTCGGCCGGGGAATCCCATGGCCGCGGCATATTTTGTTTCTTGGACGGGTTTCCGGCGGGGCTTGCCATGGAGCCGGAGGACGTGAACTTCTGGCTGGGCGAACGGCAGAAGGGATACGGCCGGGGCGGCCGACAGAAGATCGAGCGGGACGAGGTCGATATCTTGTCGGGCATGCGCGGCGGTTACACGCTCGGCAGCCCCATCCTCATGGCTGTCTGGAATAGAGACTTCGACAACTGGCGAGAAGCCATGGACCCGTGGGAACCGCCCCGGGGAAAGGGTTCGGAGAAATTCGTCCAGCCCCGGCCCGGCCATGCCGACCTCTCCGGCGCGTTGAAGTATGATCAGGACGATTGCCGCAACATTTTGGAACGGGCCAGCGCGCGGGAGACCGCGGCCCGCGTGGCCGCCGGCGCCTTTTGCCGGAAACTGCTCGCCGAGTTTGGGGGCGGCGTGGCGGGGCATACGGTGAGCATCGGTCCCGTGGAAGCCGACACGGACGCCATTCCTAGCTCGGAGATTCACGAACGCAGCATGCAATCCGATGTGCGCTGCTGCGATCCCGCCGCCAGCGAGGCCATGATTGAGGCCATCAAGAAGGCCAAACAAAAAAAGGACACCTTGGGTGGCGTCGTGGAAGTCCGGGCGTGGGGCATGCCTCCGGGGCTCGGCAGCCATACCCAGTGGGACCGCAAACTCGACGCCCGGATCGCCCGCGCCATGATGAGCATCCAAGCGGTCAAGGGCGTGGAGATCGGCATCGGCTTCCGGGGCGCGGACCGGCCGGGCAGCGCATTCCACGACGAGATCGTCTTCAACAGCGAGCGTGCGGAAGGGCTTCGCTACCGCCATCTCTCCAACAACGCCGGCGGCACGGAAGGCGGGATGTCCACCGGCGAGGAAGTCGTGGTGCGGCTCGCCAAGAAACCTATCTCAACCCTGATGCAGCCCCTTCGCACGGTCAACATGGAAACCCACGAACCCGCGGACGCCATCCGCGAACGGAGCGATACCTGCGCCGTGCCCGCGCTCGCCATTATCGCCGAGGCCGCCCTCGCCATTGTGCTGGCCGAGGCCTATATCGAGCGGTTCGGCGGAGACAGCGTGGGGGAGATGAAACGGAACTTCGACGGATACATGGCCGCAATCGCCGCCCGGTGATTCCGCTGGAGCGATCATATGAATAAGCAGAACACTCCAACACTCCTACCCCTTGATGAAGGCTATTTCCCCCGCATTTGGGGCGGACGCAGGCTCGAGAGGCTGTACGGGAAACCGTTGCCTGAGTCCGAGGCTATCGGCGAAGCCTGGCTGGTGAGCGACCACGCGCAGCACGAGAGCATCGTCATGGACGGCCCCCAGAAAGGAGCCACCCTCCGGTCGCTCTTGGAGGAGGACCCCCGCTACATCCTTGGGGCTCACGCCCAACTTACGGTTCACGGCCGCTTTCCCTTGCTGCTCAAACTGCTTGACGCCCAGGACGTGCTCTCGGTCCAGGTTCATCCCGATGATGAATGCGCCAAACGCTTGGGAGAGCCTGACGTAGGCAAGACCGAGATGTGGCACGTACTTCATGCGGAGCCCGGCAGCGAACTCATCTGCGGACTGGATCCCGCGGTAACGGCG
>JAWOFY010000042.1:0-4308 GCA_046497285.1 Candidatus Hydrogenedentota bacterium | reverse complement strand
GCGTAATTCACCCCGAGGTGAGCGGAACAATTTCCCCTTTGAAGGGGGATGTTATTCCGTGGAGCAGCCTCCGTACCCAGCGGTTTGGAGAAAGCCAGGCGATCAAAACACCGTCATTTGCCGGAAGCGCTCGAACCGGCGGGCGATGTCTTGCTCGGTGATGGCCGCGACCTGGTCCGGACCGAACTTCTCGCAGGTAAAGGATGCCACGACCGTTCCATGAACGATGGCCTTCTTGAGGCTTTCGAAGCTGGTGTCGCCCTGTTGCGCCAAGTAACCCATGAAGCCGCCGGCGAAGCTGTCCCCGGCGCCGGTGGGGTCCACCACTTCGTCAAGCAGGAAGGCCGGCACGATGAAGAGTTGGTCTCCCTGCACCAGCAGGCAGCCGTGTTCGCCTTTCTTGATGACAACCGTTTTGGGCCCCATCTTCTCGATGGCCCGGGCGCCTTTCATCAGATTGCGCTCGCCGGTAAAGAGTTCCACTTCGGAGTCGTTGACGATGAGCGCGTCCACCTGGGCCAACACCTTCTTGAGCTGATCGAGTTCGGATTCGATCCAGAGGTTCATCGTGTCCAAGCCCTTGAACGTAGCCTTGGACTGTTCGAGCACCTCGAGTTGCAGCGCGGGATGGATGTTAGCCAGGAACAGGAACGGCGATTGCCGGGCGGCCGTCGGCAGCTTGGGATGGAATTGCTCGAACACGTTCAACTGCGTGTCGAGGGTGTCGCGATTGTTCATGTCTTGATGATACCGGCCCGCCCAGCGGAAGGTACTGCCTTCCATCACCTCAAGGCCATCGAGATTGATTTGTTTGCTCTTGAGCAGGCTCACATGCTCGTCTGGAAAGTCCTGACCCACGCAGGCCACCATGTGCACCGGGACATAATTGGCCGCGGCTAGCGAGAAATACGTGGCCGCGCCGCCAAGCCCCTCGACGTTCTTTCCTAAGGGGGTCTCGACGGTGTCAAGCGCCACGGAACCGACAACGGTGAGGTCCATTGCACACTACTCCTTTCTTGGTTGTACGGACGGCTGGAAAACCGGTGAAATGCTACGAGAAATGAAGGGCGTGGAGCCCCCCGCCCGCTGGGTCGAAGGGGAAACTACCCCCCTGAAGCGGCTCCACGAATCTCCCCATATGATGTATGTTAATGGTGACGTATTGTACCAATTGAAATCCGAAAAGTCATGGAAGCGGCGCGCGCCCTGTGGCATTGGCTTGATTCCAGTGTTTGCGGTAGTCACACTGGGGTGTGGCGATTGCCAAACAAACACATTGTGTTAGATGAGGGGGTTAGCAAGGAGAAACCGATATGCGAACAAAGAGTGTGGTGGCGCCGGAGTGGTGGGATTTCACGACGCTAGATCGAGAACTGCTCAACGATGCCGCCAATCTGACCGAGAAGGACATGCTGCAACTGTCGCGGCCTGGGTTCCAGGTGGCGTTTTACGACACGCTGGAAGATTTCTATCTCGCCGAGGCCCTTGAGTATATCGAGGCCTGGAGCCAGTCCACGCCGGACCATCCCGTTGGCATTTGTGGCCCCATCGGGCCGACGGAACAATTGCCCTTGGTGGCGCGGCTTGTAAACAGCCTCGGGCTGAACCTTGGCGAGAAAGGCGCCTGCTTTTGGGGAATGGACGAATGGGTGCTTGACGGCCAACCCGTGCCGGAGTCTCATCCTATGTCGTTCAAGAAAGCCGACATGGAACTGTGTTTCAACCATATAGAACCGGGCCTTCGCATGCCTGCGGAGAACATGCTATTCCCCACTGGGGATCTGGGCGCGTTTTCCGGCAGCTTTGACAACATCCGTTGCGCCGTCATGCAAGGCGGCCAAGGCGATGTGAAGCACTGGGCCTTCAACGATCCCGTTAAACGCGAGGGCGCCTACGCCAACGAGCCGCCAAGCCCGGAGGAATACCAAAAGTTGCCCACGCGCCTGGTGGACCTGCATCCCATGACCATCATGCAAAACGCCCGGACTTCCGGCGGCGGCCGCATCTCGGAAGTGCCCACCCAGGCCACCACCGTGGGCCCCGTCGAGACCTGGAAGACGGACAGGGTGTCCATCTGGCAAGCGGGGATGCATGACAACCCCTTCGGCATGCGCCTGACCACCTTCATGATCGGCAAACAGATCCCGGATAGCGCCGTGCCCATGAGCCTACTCGCTGATCACCCAAACGTCCGGTTTAATTTCTACCGAGGCGGCATCGGCTCCTGTGAGGTGGAAATGCACTAGGAAATCGGCGCAGCCCCCCAGCGCCCCGCGGCTCCCCCGCTCCATGACTGGCGGCGGGGGGTAGCTCTATTTGAAACACAGGCGCCCCGCGCCGGGGAGAGTTGCTTTGGCCGGTCTCCGTGCAGTACCATCAGGCGCAATTCTGGGCTGAGGGAAACTCCTGCATGAGCACTGAAACACATTACTCCATATCTATTGTTATACCTGTGTTCAATGAAGCGGATTCGCTTCGAACGCTTCATGAACAACTGAGCAGGGCATTACGCGAAACGCCGCATTCATGGTGCGAAATAATTTTTGTCGATGACGGCAGCACGGATGAGTCGCTTGAGGTATGCCGCGAACTTCACCATGGCGCTCCAGAGAAGGTGCGCGTAGTGGCGTTGCGCCGCAATTTTGGCCAGACGGCGGCCATGGCGGCCGGCTTCGACACGGCGCAAGGCGATGTCATCATCCCGATGGACGCGGACCTTCAGAACGACCCCGCTGACATCAAAACATTAATGGAACAAATTGAGGAAGGCTACGACGTCGTCAGCGGGTGGCGCGCCAACCGCCGCGACCGATGGTTTTCCCGGAAGCTGCCGTCCCGTATCGCGAACGCGCTCATATCATGGATAACCGGCGTGCATCTCCACGATTATGGCTGCACGCTGAAGGCCTACCACCGCCAGATCGTCGACGACATGAACTTGTACGGGGAGTTGCACCGGTTTCTACCGGCTTTAGCGCATTGGACCGGGGCGCGCGTTACCGAGGTGCGGGTCAATCATCGCCCCAGGGAGCACGGCAACTCCAAGTACGGTATGAACCGCGTTGTACGGGTGCTGCTGGACCTCATCACCGTGAAATTCCTGCTCTCCTACAGCACCAAGCCGATGCAGGTGTTTGGCAAGTGGGGATTGTACGCTATAACGGCGGGCGGCGCCTTTGGCGCAATCGCGGCGGGGCTGAAGTTGTTCGTTCCAGGGCATAACGTCACCAGCAACCCGTGGATGTACCTCACCATCTTTTTCGTTCTCGGCGGCCTTCAGCTTTTGGGAATGGGGCTACTGGGCGAAATCAACGTCCGAACCTACTACGAAAGCCAGCACAAGTCTATCTATGCAGTCCGGGAGCGTATGGGATGACTCAACTCTTCCGCATCCTCATGCTCAACTACGAATACCCCCCTTTAGGAGGCGGGGCGGGTAATGCCACCTACTATCTGCTGCGCGAGTTCGCCGCGTTCGATGACCTCGACATTACACTGGTGACCTCCTCCACGCAGGAAGCGCGTACGGAACACCCCTACAAGAATACCACCATCCATTTCCTCGATATTGGAAAGAAAGGCAATCTTCATTACCAGACACAACGTGATCTCCTCTCCTACTCTTGGAAAGCGTGGCGTTTTTGCCGCACGCTTTCAAAGGAAAAGACGTTCGATCTCATCTTTGCGTTTTTTGGCATTCCCTGTGGCGTGATTGCTTATCTATTGGGCACACCCTATATCATCAGCCTTCAAGGAAGCGACGTCCCAGGATACAGCTCCCGCTTTAAACTCCTGGATCGCATGGCTTTTCGTATCGTTAGCCGTATTGTGTGGAAAAAGGCCGGCCACGTTACGGCGCTTAGCAACGACTTACGGGAACTCGCTAACAGGACAGCTCCCCAAAAAGAAATTCAAGTTATCCATAATGGGATATCCTGTGAGGAATTCCGTCCCAACGAAACCGCACATGAGGCTGGTTACAACCTCTTATTCGTGGGCCGGCTTATAGAACGGAAAGGCGTTTCGTATCTTCTGCGGGCCATGGCCAAGCTTCGTGACACGCACCCACAGCTTCATGCCTATATCGTAGGCGATGGACCTTTACGCGATGATCTTCGCGCGGAAGCCAATGCCTTGGGAATAGGCGGCCAGGTGTCCCTAGAAGGCTACGTCCCCCATGGGGATCTGCTTACTTACTACCAAAAGGCGCATGTATTTGTCTTGCCGTCTCTGAACGAAGCGCTTGGACACGTAACCCATGAAGCGCTTGCCTCAGGGCTGCCGATCGTCACCACCAACACGGGCGCC
>JAWOFY010000030.1:0-4261 GCA_046497285.1 Candidatus Hydrogenedentota bacterium | reverse complement strand
ACAGATGAACATTAATGAACACGGATATGCGCACACCCTCAGGTTCCGTCCTTTCTCCGTGTCCCCGTACAAAAAAATGATGATTAAAGCACGACGCGCCTCCAGTCCAGCTTGGGACGTTTGAAATTGAGAACGAGACCAACTCGCAATTTCGTAATCTTCAGGTAGTTCAAAATCTGCCCAACTTGAATATCGGTTATTGAGTCAATGACTTTGGTATCTACAACAACACGCTCAAAGACGATCAGATCCGGCAGATACTCGCCAATCCTAACCCCTTTGTACATGACATCGTAACGGGGTTGCTGCGTATATGGAATTCCACGCAATCCAAATTCAACGGCCAGAGCGTTCTCATAAGGCTTTTCGAGCAGACCATGCCCCACCTCATTCAACACTTCCATGGCGCAGCCAATGATACGCTCCGTCTCTTTATCGGTGGCTAATCGGTGTCTATCAGTGTTCATCAGTGGTTCTTCGCAGTCTCTGTGCCTACCACCGGATCAGCGCCGACGCCCACGTGAGCCCGGCCCCAAACGCCGCGAGCAACACGTGGCTGCCGGGCTTTATGCGGCCCTCCTTCACCGCATCGTTAATGGCGAGCGGGATACTCGCCGCCGTGGTGTTCCCCACCCGTTCAATGTTGAGATACACCTTGCCGCGATCCAGCCCCAAGCGATCGGCGGCGCTGTATATGATGCGCGTATTCGCCTGATGCGGAACGAAAAGGTCGAGATCCTCCACGGTAACGCCGGTATTCTCCAGCGCCTTCTCGGCGGCCAAGGAAAACGCGGCCACAGCCTGCCGGAACAACTCGGGGCCTTTCATGAATATGGCTATCCGGTCTTCATCGTCCAGCGAGTCCCCGAACGGTTTCACTGACCCGCCTCCCGGCACCATCAGGATATCATTGTAGGCGCCGTCAGCCCCCAAGTACGTGGTGAGCACCCCGTGGCCCTTGTCCTCTTCCGCTCGCAACACTACCGCTCCCGCTCCGTCGCCGAAGAGCACGGCGGTATCGCGCCGTTTCCAGTTTAGTCTGTTCGTGAGGACTTCAGTACCGACAACCAAAACGGTCTTGTACATGCCAGCGCGGATGAAGGCGTCCGCCGTGGCGAGGCCGTATACAAAGGCGGAACACGCCGCGCTCACGTCGAAGGCGGCCGCTTGCTTTGCGCCAATCTTGTCTTGAATCAGACAAGCCGTGGCGGGGAAAAGATAGTCGGGGGTGGTGGTGCAACAGACGATGAAATCCACTTCGCCGGGTTCCATGCCCGCGTTCTCCAGCGCTTCGCGCGCCGCGGGAGCGCCCAAGTCGGACGCTCCTTGTCCGGGGGCCGCCACATGGCGCTGGCCAATGCCCGTGCGCTGGCGAATCCATTCATCCGAGGTATCCATCAACGCTTCAAGATCGTGATTTGTGAGAATCTTTTCCGGCAACCATTGGCCCGTGCCAACAATGCGTGAGCGAATCATATGGTTTCTCCACCCTTCCAGAACAGCGGGCGCCACCTACACCCGCTTGCGAGAGTTCGAATGTCTGTATGTCAGGTGATATCGCGGCCGTCCGGCGGCGCCCCCGTGAAACCGCCTAACGTAAGCCCCTGTAAACAAAAAGCATCCCCTCGAGGTGGGGCCGGCGGGGCTGGAGGCGTGGTATCCAGGTATATGGATGGCGGGGAAGTCCCTTAGCGCCACGGTCGGACGTCTTTTTGTTAATGAGTAGAACGTATCATATTTTCGGTGGCGAATCCAACATGGCCAAGGCGGATGAAGAAAAAAGGGGGGGTCAAAAGCCGTTTATGCGGAAGAAGTTTGTTAAGAATACAGGATGGGACTCCAGTTACGCGCCATTGCGCCAAAGGGGAGGAGGAAAGTAGCAGCACCTTCAGTCGCCGGCCATCGCTGGCCAGAGGTAACGCGTCACATTCCCTATAGGCCAAGCACGTCCATACACGACGGCGCTTCAATACGCTCAACCTCCGTTCTTCCACCCTTTCCGTCTCGGCGCCATCGCGCATAGCCGAATCATGCCGTCTCCAGATAAGATGTTAGCGGGCTTGATTCGCCCCCTTGTTCCCAAATAACAAAAGTAGTAGAATCAAAACTGCTTTGTTAAACTTAGGGTAATGCTGCTGCAACTATGCTCTTTATATAATAATGAAACAATTAGATTTTGAACCCCGTAAGGATAAACTGGCCATGAAATCACAATCACATCTTTTGGCGCTTATTTTTGCATCATCCCTAGTGGTCGCGTGCATGGCCGTATCCACAGCGGCCCGCGGCGAAGTAGACGCGCCCCTTGTTGAAAGGTCCGTAATCCAAACGTTGCTGAAGGATAGCGGCGCTCACGGGGGCCTCGTTGTTCACGTGGGGTGTGGTAGTGGCGAAGAAAGCGCCGCGCTGGCGGCTAAGGCCGAAAAGCCGTTTGTCGTTCAGGGGCTGGAGGGCGATCGGGAAGCGCTTGAGAAGGCTCGAAAGTGCGCGCGGGAGCTTGGGGTCAGTGGCGAACTGACGTTCAAGCACTGGGATGGCGATACCCTGCCCTACACGGATAATCTTGTAAATGTACTCTTCTGGGAACCCGCGGAAAAAGAAGCCAACATGGACGAGATCATGCGCGTGCTTGCGCCAGGCGGCGTCGCCTACGTCCAACAAGAGGATGGCTGGCACGAAGAGGTCAAACCATGGCCCGATACGATTGACGACTGGTCCCACCACCGCTACAACGCCGGGAACGTGGGCGCTTCCAATGATGAGGAAGTGGGACCCCCCACTCACATTCAATGGGAAGCGGGACCGCGATTCATGCGCAGCCACGAGATCGAAACGGGGTTCTCCAGCCTTGTTTCCGCCAAGGGACGCATCTACTATATCATCGACGACGGACCGATTGGCATCACCGACGCCCGTTTCCCGTCACGATGGTCGTTAATGGCTCGTGACGCGTTCAACGGCGTCGAGCTGTGGAAGCGCCCCTTGCCCGAATGGGGGTGGCAAGCGTGGCGAGAGGGGCGGGAGAATAATCCTCATGAGTGGTTAGGCTCGCGGACAAATCCGGGGGATGTGGACCGCTCCATGGCCGTTGACGGCGACACGCTCTACGTGATTCTGGGCTGGGGAGAGCCCATTAGCGCGGTGGATGGAGCGACCGGAGACGTCTTAAACACCTACGAAGAGACGGCGGGGACCATTGAGTTCGTTGTCCACGAGGGCGTTCTCCTTGTCCGGGAGCAAAATCCCGATCCGGCCATCAAGGCCGTCAACCCCGGCGACGGCGAGGTCCTTTGGCGCACGGAGGCTTCGCTCATCGCCGATAGAAGCTTGTGCGCGGCGGCGGAACGGGTGTTCTTTTCCACGCGCTCGGAAATGGTGGCGCTGGCTTTGGATACGGGAGACGAGTTGTGGCGGACCGAAACCGGCATCCGCCCTTCCGGGGTTATGGCGAATGAAGAGGCTTTGCTGGCGGTGGTCTCGGATGTCACGCTGGCGTTGTCGGCGGAAACCGGCGAAGTGCTTTGGGAAGGACCCGGCGCCGGGACGCGGGGACGCAATCTGGATCTGTTCCTTATCGGCGACTTGGCGTGGTGGCATCGTCATAATGCCCACGCGCGCCGTCTTGACGATGGCGAGGAAGTGAGGCGGCTGCACCTGCAAAGCCTCCTTGAGTCGGGCCATCACCGGCGATGTTACACCGACCGCGCGACCGTGAACTACCTGATCACCGGCGAGCGCGGCAGCGAGTTCATGCATTTGGCGGACGAAAATCACATGAGGCACAACTGGACCCGGGGACCGTGCATCAGCGGGATGACGCCCGCCAACGGCTTGTTTTACGTGCCGCCCCATCAATGCTTCTGCTATTCGGCGGTCCGGCTGGACGGCTTTTTCGCGCTGGCCTCGCGCGCGGATAGTCCGGGGATAGACGCTGGCGGCGGGGAGCGTTTGGAACGAGGCCCCGCCTATGGGGAAGCGCTGGCTGAAAGCGAATCCGATGGCGAACAATGGCCCACCTACCGGCAGAATGCCGAGCGAAGCGGCTCGGTAGCCTCGGACGTGCCCTCCGAATTGGCGCAGGCGTGGTCCACTCAACTCGGCGGCGATCTGACGCAAGCCGTGGCCGCCGGGGGCCGGGTGTACGTCGCGGAAAAGAAGGCCGGCACGCTGCATTGCCTGGACATGGAAAACGGGGTTCGGCTTTGGAGCCGAACCGTGGCGGGAGCGATTGATTCGCCCCCTAGCGTGCATAACGGCCATG
>JAWOFY010000223.1:0-2648 GCA_046497285.1 Candidatus Hydrogenedentota bacterium | reverse complement strand
CCGCAACGATGGCGTAGATGGCCCATGGATGCAGTCCCCAGTGGAAAAACGAATATTGCAGAGCCATATGTACAGCAGCTTCAGTTCCGCCTTCTCAATTGGTTCTTCATCGCGCGGACGATTGACGCGTTGACGAGGCAAACCGGAACGGAAGAGGTTTCCACGCTTTATACAGGCATGAAAGACGTCTTGCGAAAGGTCGAGCAAGCTAACTTCCAGGTGAAAACGTTACTTGAGCTTATGGAAGAATCTGAAACAGCCAGCGCTAGCCCGAAAGCCGTAAAGGACGAAACCCAATAACCGCGCGTCCCCCCACTCTCGGGCGCTACAAGTCCACATTTTCGGACACGATGAAGCGCAGCCCTTTCGCCGTGCTCTGGTGAAACGCTTTCTCGATGAAGGTGGCCAACGCGGCGGGTTCCATGTCGCCGCTCGGCAGGGGGACCGTCACAAACGCGGGCTCGGACAGGGCCGCGTGCAGGCTCCCCTCGATGCGCACGCGCTCCATCGGACTTACCGGCGCATCCTCGGCCAGACGCGCACCGGGCGGGTACGCGATGGACGCATCCTCCGCCATTCCGGAAAGCGTTTGCCGTAAGGCTTCACTGCCCTGCACGAGGTCTTGCTTCGCCAAACGGCGCCGGCACTCCATGTCCTCCGTGAGGCCCAACACGAGGTCGAGGGAACGCTGGTTGCCTTTCTCCGCAAGGAGCCCCGCCAAGTGTTCGACAATGCGCCGGCCCATGTCCAAGGCTTCCTCGCCATGCAGCGGCTCTTGCAAGATAAGCTGCGCGCAGGCGTCCAGACCGAGCACTCGCACCGCATACCGCGCGGATTCGGGGTCGGCATAGGGCGCTCCATCCCATTCCCGCGCAAGGAATCCAAGGGGGCCGAGGTCGTTCCAGGCCATCAGCCGCGTCAGGAAGCTCCGTTTCTCTTCGTGAGCCTGGACTGCAAGGTCCACCAAACGGTCAAGCCGGCGGAAGAAGGGCTCCTCGGAAGCGGCCGCGGCGCGGGGCAGATTGAGCGTAACCGCGTGCGCAAGCAGCCCTTGCGCGGTCTCATCCCCTTCCCGCTCGAACCGTATCCGCACGGGCGCGCCCGCGAGAATGGCGCTAGCGGTCCGCTCAAGGCAACGCTCGCGGCCGGCGGCCCGGAAGAACCGCGCGTCGGCCACAAACTCCAAGCAGGGGGCCTGAAACGGCGTGAAGCCGGTGGGTCCGCGCCACGCCCCATCGAGAAGGTTGAGCAACAAGCGCTGCGCTGCGCCTTCATAAGCGGCGTGTATCTCCCCCGTGTACGCGCCGCCCGGTCCGATCGCCTCGGATTTCCGCATGCCCTCCGGCGTGGTCCATCGCAGACTCAAGACCGTGGACGGCGCACAGCGGTGAGCCAGTTCATTCAGCAACGCGTGGGCGGCGTACTCGCGATCGCCGTCCGGCTGCTCAGCGATGAATGGCGTGAAATGACCGTTGAACGCGTCCCACACGGTTTCGCCGGCGAAATGCCGTTCGAGTCCCGCCGTGAACGCGGCTGTTTGAGCCACCAGGTCCATGGCGTGAGCGGGTTGCCCGCCCGCGGGATGGCCTTCGATGCTTCTGGCGCCGAACCGCTGTACGAAATCGAGCCCGTGCTCCCCCCCAGCGAACCGATCGACCGTATCAAGCCCATGAAGATGAAGCGCGCCGCCGAGATGCGCGTCGGCTGCCGGTTGGGAGAAGACTTGCGCCAACGCGAATTCTTTCTTGACGCGTCCCGCCAGAATCGCGTCGCTCGTGGCGGGATCGGCGTGCGCATGGCCGCCGGTCTCGTTGGAGACGCAGATGATCTTTTCGGCGTCAAACAGCGGAACGCCGAGGCGCATGTGACGGCGGTAATGCTTTTCAAGCCCGTGCTCGATAAGCTTGGCGCCCACCAATTCGCGGATGAGAGGCGCCGTGAGCGTGGCCACCTGCGCATCGAGAATCTGCTGTTCGACTTCCCGGGCGATGATTTCGGCGGTGGCTTCATCCAGCGCCGTCTCCCGCACCAGGGCCTCCACGATGCGGCCCCGCTCCCACGTCATGAGCCGCTCGTCGCTCGTGCGGACAAAGAGCGAAAGTCCTTCCTCGGAGTGACCCGCTTCGCGCTGTTCCGCCGCTTCGGTCTCTTCAACGACGGCCTGCACGTCCCCTTCCCGGAGCTTGCGCAGGCGCTGACGGCGATCGCGGTACCGCGCATATGCGAGGGCGGTGCGCCCGTGGCCCAGTTCGATGAGTACCCGCTCCACCGCGTCGTGAACTTGATCCACGGTCACCGCGCCGCCGTTGAGCTGCTTCGCGAGGTACAGCGTGACGGCCGACGCCAAACTTTCCGCCCGGTCGCGATCGCCAAGGCCCAGGGATTGGGCGGCCTGGTAAATGGCTTCCGCGATCTTTCGCCGCTCGAATGGGACCTCGCGCCCGTCGCGTTTGGTGATGGTCTCGATCGCCGACGGCGCCTCGGTGAACGGGATCGGAAACGACAACTGCGCGTCGAAGACCCCTTCGCGCGGGTCCCAGGAAAACGGCTCGGGTTCGGGAGAAGGTTCGTTCGTGGTCATGAAAAATTCGCCATTGACATCTATAGTAAGGTCCGAATAGGTTCCTTCCTTGATTGTCGCTTTTCGC
>JAWOFY010000004.1:0-4690 GCA_046497285.1 Candidatus Hydrogenedentota bacterium | reverse complement strand
AATGCTGTTCATTCAGGGAATATGCCGATGCCATTGGAATATGCCTGGTTCTTGTAGAAATATTATTTCATCCTCCTGTCTGCATGAAGTTATGATGTGGTTTTTTTTCTCCTGATCCTGTCAGGAAATCTTAACTCTCCATATTTTTATATGATGGGCTTCGGCATCGCTCGCCGTTTTCGGATCAAGCGCGGCCCGCGTATCGAAGCAGCCGCAGATATCCTCTTCGGTCGGCTCCACAAAGGTCCGCGTTGGAATGGTGTTCACGTACGCCGAATCCATGAGGCGTTGATTGGGAAGCCCTTCAAAGACGGGGTGCGCGCGGGCGTAATGGAACGCTCCGGAAAGCCCGCCTTGCGCGTCACGGCTGGTGGCGCATAGGGCGGGGTCCAGGGAGGCCGCGAAATCGTTCCAGTCCGGCGGAGGCTCGAAGATTAGGGTCACCCCGCCATCTTGCACGTGCGCCAGGGCGCCGGCGAGTTCGTCCGCGGGGTAGGCGCGGATGGTGTTCGCCAGCGGAGGAACGACGTGAACCAAGGCCTTTTCTTCCCGAATGACGGCCAACGGGGTCACGCCCGGCGTATACGCGCCGTGGGGATCAACCAGACGGATCGGATGCGCGCTTGGCTCGGGTGAGGGGAACGCGTGGAATTCAAGGCTGCTCTCTCCGATGATGCGCGGTCCCTTCATCAAGCGCGCGACAAACCGGTGTTCGCCCGGCGTTCCCGAAGCCCCGGCGGCCCCGCTCCAAAGTTCCCGCTCGCCACGCCGCAGTTTGACGCGCCGTTTCTTCTTCCACAGAATCTGCTTGGTTGGGCTGAGGACCTGCACAGACACATCGGCATCCGGCTCCTCGCGAAGCGTCCCCCCCATGGTCACGTGGACATCAGCCGTTTCCCTGGGATACAAGGTGGTGCGGCCCATGTGAATGGTAGGCCTCATGGGTGCTTGGAGATCGTTCAACCCCTGATGCGCCGCCTTGGGCCGCCGCCAGCGATCCAATATCCCCGCGGATACATCCATCCCGGCGCCGTTCAGTTGCGCCAGGCAATACCCACCGAGCTTTCTGTTCGAGCGAATGGCGTCCAACTGACGGCGGATGGCGGCGGCTTGCACGGCCTGAGCGGCTTGCGCGAAGCCCGAGAGATCACCGAAGAGATGGTCCAGGGATCGAGCCTCGAAGCCCTCCTTCACAGCCTTGAGCATCGTGGTGAAGCTTGTGGCGTCGTTGGAGGCCGCGTCCGCGTAACGCGCCGTTACCGCCGGCAGATCCTCAAGCCCGCCAAATCCGAAGGCGTCCATGAACGCAAGTTGCTTGGGTTCGCCGCAGTGTGTGAGACACGCGAACGCATGGGCGTCCACGGGGCCGCAGGGAAACGCTTCGATGGCGTCGAAAGGTTCCGCGGCGGCGCTCATGGGCTTGAAATACCGCGCGGGCGAGCGCGTGGCGCCTGGGCCGGGCCGATCCATGACGACCCGCGTGGGATCCAGTTCACGGGCGCGCTGGCAGAGTTCCTCGCGCAACCGCCCTGTTTCCGCGCGGGCGTCTCCCGCTGGACCCAGGGCCCACATCACCAGACTGGGGTGGTTGCAGTCGCGCCGCATGATGGCCTCGAGGCCGCGCAGGCATTCATCGCGCCGATCGGAGGGTTTGTCCGCGTGGGTCACGGGTGGTTCCTCGCATACCATGAGGCCGAGTTCGTCGCACAGGGCCAACGCCCCGGGCGGCGCGGGACGGCCTTGGGTCCGGATCAGATTGAAGCCGGCTTCTTTTGCGCGGGCGAGTTCCTCGCGCAGCATCGCGGAATCCGGTGGCGCCGCAAGATGGATGGGATATTCCGGTTTCCAGTGGATCCCCCTGACGTAGATCGGACGGCCGTTGAGGTGAAAGCGCCGATCCTTGATGTTGAATTCGCGCATGCCGAATGAGACGCGTTGCTCGTCGGTCTCGTTCCCATCGGCGTCAAGAAGGACACAGCGCACCGTGTACTGCGCGGGATCCTCCGGGCTCCAGGGGGTGTACCCCTCGAAGGGAAGCGTGATTCGCCCCACGGGTGACGTAGAAGCGGCATCTTGCCGCTTTGTGGGCCCCTCGGTTTGGTGGTGACGTAGAAGCGGCATCTTGCCGCTTTTGGCATCCGTTCCCTCGATTTCCAGGCGGACCGCGCCTTCTCCGGAGGCCGTGACATCCACCGTGAGCCGGTGGCGGCGAATGTCCGGCTGCGCGAATACGCTGGTGAGGTACAGGCTTGGATAGGCCCTGAGCCGGACGCCGGAGAGTCCCACGAAGGGAAACGCGGGGAGCGCGCCGCGCTCTCCTCCCGCCGCCACGCGCACCGCCAGGAGGTTCGCGCCCTCCTTCAAGGCGCCAGAGGCGTCAGCGGCAAAGGGGAACAATCCGCCGCTGTGGGCGCCAATGCGCTTTCCGTTGAGGAATACCTCGGCGAAAGGAGTTGCGCCATCACACTCCACGAAGCAGGGCCGGCTCAGCCATGCCGCGTCCAGCGTGAATTCCCGGAAATACCACGCCACGCCCTGATAGCCCGGCGCCCATTGCTCGAACGCGCCCGGCGCCGCAATGGGCTGACCCTCCGGCAAATCGCCGCCATCGAACCAGCGCCGCTCCTTGCCTTCGTCTTCCGGGTCGAGTACAAAGCGCCACTCGCCCCCTAGCTCATTACTCAATCGATTCAACTGTGTTCTGACTCCCGTGCCGCGCAAAAAAAGATGTGATAATTGAGAAGGACATTCGGCCTGCTACGCATACCGATCGGTAGCCCTGGCGCTTAAGGCATCCACTCAGGACAGCCGAAGCAAATAGACTGCTATTCAGCCTCGTCTTGGGGGGGAATCATGTCAATGGGACAAAACTGTTGCGCGATGTAATTGGTCTTCTGTTCAGTCAGGGCATCTTCATGCTCCGTTATCATAACCCGAAGGATGGCGGTCACCGTGTCTCCGAGATGAAACTGCTTCAGATCCGCCTTGGCTTGTTCTGATAACACTCCCCGGATGGTTTCCTCGTCCCCCTTTAGCTCGAACCGGTCAGTTTGGATATTCCCGCCCACGAGTTCCCCTGTTCGTTCGATGGTCTCTTCCGTGACCTGTAGCTGCTGTAACCATTCCAGCCGCTCGCGCGCCGCGGAGGAACACAATCTCAACCTTCCCCTCTCGCTCCGCTGACGCATGGAAAGGTTCACATGCTCCTTCGCCAGAAGAGTAACGATGGATTCATAATGGGACTTAACTCGTGAGTGGGAGAGGAGACCCATCATCTCCCCGGATGGATCCTCGTCTCCCAAGGCGTGACACACCTTGTGCAATACGGCTTCCCCCCCCGTCTCAACAAGCTCCCCAAGTTCCTCTTTCGCTGGCACGCGCACCCGAAAACCAAAGGAGCCGCCAATAAATTGGGGTTGGACGTATAGCCTGTTGGCCGCCACCACATTACGCGGAAATCGAGCACGGTCCGTTGAAGAGCCCGCTTGCACCTGTCCTACCGCGTACACAAGTGACTGCAACTTGTCAAGAAAGGCTCCCAAGAGTTGCGCCGGCGCTTCGCCGTCCCGAAGCGGCTCCCCGTCAAGAATGAACTCCGCGGCCGCGTTGTGCTCCCGCAACTCCGCGGCGCTCAGCTCCTCCAATAGAGCGGTCTCCTGGGCTTCAATGGAACAACGATCGATGTAACCTGCGAAGCCGAAATCCATATCGCTATCGGAGATGGAGCGTTTGATTTCGCGAAGGTCGGCGAGTTGCTCGCGGATCTCCGCGGCCGGCCGTAGCTCCTCATCAGGCGTTACTTCTGTCATTGGGGCTCCCTTTCCGCCGAAACCTCCGGTATGCCTTCTTCATCTCCGAGCGCCATGGCCACAAATCCTTTGGACCTTCCCGGCCGGGTCTTGCCGAACCACTTGCGCCAGTAGCGCCTTCGCTGTTCGAATTTTGGGAAGAACGGATGGTTCGGTTCACACGACGGAACCAAGAATGTATGGCAGCCATACGCAGCCTTTGTGCATTCCCTGCCTTTCACTAAACGCTCCACGGCCGCCTGATTGTCCCGGCTCAACGCATTGAGGCGTTCGAGGTCCATGAACGTCACAATGTCAATATCGCCAGGATTCAACTTGGTGGTCACGAAGGAACCGTCCACCCATTGTACCCCCGGCGGCCCGTGCTTGACCACTTCCTCGCGTAATGCTCGAAAGCCTTGACGAAGCCTTGGGCGCGTTTCGGATGCTGGAAACTCATCCACGAATCGCTGCTTGAAGCCTTTTTCATAACACTTGTGGACGCCGTCTGGCAAAACGCCATGCTCGTCAAAATCTGGAACCAACTCCATCACTGCCCCTTACCAATCCCACTCCGTGTTATACGCAAACAGCAGCTATATGGAAATCCATACCATATAAGCATTCTGTCCGCTGGCGGCCAACTTGGTTCGCGATGGCGCGCACAGCCCATGGTAGCGCATACCGCCCCCAATATTCACCCCCACAAGGTCCCGGCCGCATAAGCCGCTGGTCTGTTTGCGGAAGAGGACGGTGAGGCCAATTCGATATACTGGAAAATATTTCTTCTAATACTGCGACACTTATCTGGAAGGTCCATGTTTCCGGCCAATTGCGAGACCCATGTACTAAGGCAACGCGATCTCTACTGTCAACCAGTACGGTCTCGTTATCGTAGAAAG
>JAWOFY010000365.1:0-3493 GCA_046497285.1 Candidatus Hydrogenedentota bacterium | reverse complement strand
GCGAGCAGCCGGGCCTTTCCCAGAAGTTCCATGGACACTCGACTCAAGATTCCGTCCCTTTGCTCGGCAAATACCCAAATCCCGGTTCGATCGCTGAAATCAGGAACCTCCTTGGGCTTGACATCCGTCTGAATGGCTTCCTGCTTGGCTTAGATGTTCTCGACGGTGAGCTGGCACGCATGAGTAAAATGACCAGTCAGCAAGGCATGCTAATGGACATTTTCTTTGACCAAATCGTTGAAAGTAGTATTTTAATCGTTGTCGCCTTAATGCATGTTAATTTACAATTAAAGATCATATTTTTATTTTTTTCAATAATCATGAGTATGACAATTTTTGTTATTTCAGGAAATATTATTGAAATTGGACCTCACAAATAAACGGCCCCACTCTTTTTCGTTTAGGACAACAGTGGGTGAACTCCAAGCGGACCCAATGCATACGTAAAGCCGCCCCTATCAGCAATATTGGCGCGGACAGAGTACTAGGCCTGCTCCTCTCCGCCGGATTCCAAGAGATCGGCGTAGGCTTGGGGAACGCGATCGCCGGGCTGGATGCCGAGCAATTGGGCAAATGCCTCGGCGATGACCACGCCGTCGGTTTCGGTTTGCGTGTCCGTTAGGGTGACCTCCAGCTCGACGAAATCGCCCAAGCCTTCCACCGTGTCGAGGTGCATCCGGGTTTGGCCCGCCCAGTACAACCAGCGCCGTTTGCGAACGATGACCCCGCGCCCATAGGCCGCTTCAAGGACGGCGCGCAACGGGGAGGGCGCAGCCACGGGGGCAAGCCGGTATTCGGAGGGGCGCGCCTCGGACGTGTCCGCGCGCTCGTAATGGATCAGCTCACCCCGGCCCGCCGGGAAGACGCGCAGCTTCAGGCGGCCGTTGGGACAGGGGAAGAAGACATCCTCCTGTTCCATGAGCTGTCCCTTCGTCCCGGCGGCCTCTTCAATGCGCCGTTGCATGGCGTCCGCGTCCCACACGCGGGCCTTGATCTCCACATTCCGTGGCATCGGCCGACTCTCCTTTCCGCGCGCCTACCGTCCAGTATGGCCAAAGCCGCCGTCCCCGCGCGCGGTGTCATCGAGGATGTCCACGGGTTGCCATATGCCGCGCACGAAAGGCGCAAACACCATCTGGGCGATGCGTTCGCCCCGTTCGATGGTGAACGGTTCTTGGCCGTGGTTGATGAGAATGACCCGGACCTCGCCCCGGTAATCGGGATCAATGGTGCCGGGGGCGTTGACCATGCCGATCCCGTGGCGCAGGGCGAGCCCGCTGCGGGGGCGGATTTGGGCTTCCACATTCGCGGGCAACGCGATGCGGATGCCCGTGGGGACGGCGGCCCGCTCGCCTGGGGCCAGGGTGAGGGGATTGGTGACGGCGGCCCGCAAGTCCATACCGGCGGCATGCTCCGTCTCATACGCGGGCAAGGGAAGATCCTCGCATCCCGCTTCTTGGAAAACGCGTATGCTGGATTCGCATGTCTTCATGGAATACTTCCTGTCCGCTTTCTGCGGTGGGCAAGGGTTACTGTTCGCGGAGAACACTCAGGGCGCGGCTCCAAGCGCCGTTGGATGAGGGTTGAAGCAGCGCTCGGGCTGGCGCCCCCTACAACGAACGTTATTATGGGCCAACCAACACAGAACAAGCAAGAGGCCACAAGGTATAGCAAAAGAACGTTTCCTCGTGGAGTGTTCCCTTTCGCTGGTTGACGAGGACATTGGCCTTTAGCGTTCCGTTCGTGGCAAAATACGCCCTCAAACAAGGACGCGCATCCCGCGACGGTCTTGCGCCAAGGGGATATAAAGACAAACGGAGGAGCAATTATGCGTCACTGCATCCTATTGGGACTTTTGGCGGCCTTGGCCGCGCCGGCCGCTGTGGCGGAGGACGAATCCGCCATGCGCCGTTCCGAGGTAGTGTTCATGTACACAGCGGACAGCGAGGTGTACGAGGCCTACGACGCCACGTTCCTGGCTTGGAGGGGCGCGCCCACCGAAGAAGAAGTTGATCGCCATCACAAACTGGGCATGCGTTGCGCTGCATCCATCTGGTTTCTCACGGCGGGCGCCCAGCGTCTTCACGAGGATCCCGTGCTCCACGACGCTGTGGTGAAGGATTTTGACGGAAACCCGATTGAGGTGCCTTGGCTGTTTGATCACCGACATGAGGGACAAGAGACTTGGTTTGGCTGCACCAATAACCCCGATTATCAGGCCCATCTGCGCGAGGAAGTGCGCAACGCGATGTCCGGCGGCGCGGATTCGCTCCACATCGACGACCACTTGGGCACGGCGCAAACCGTGGACCACATGGGCGGGTGTTTTTGCGAGCATTGCATGGCGGGTTTTCGCGACTTCTTGAAAGACGAAGTGAATGAAGAGACGCTGGAAGAAGCGGGCATCGAGTCGTTGGAGGATTTCGACTACCACGAATTCGCGCGCAACTACGCGGACAACGTCGAAGAATACACCGAAGTCCAGGGGGACATTCCGCTCATGGACGAATTCGTCCGGTTCAACCGGGAAGCGGCGGCCGCCTTGACGGGTGAAATGCGGGAGGTGGGGGCCGAGGCGGCGGGTCATCCCATTCTGCTCAGCGCCAACGCGTGGATCGGTCAAGATCGCCACCGCACCGTATTGCCGTATCTCACGCATGTGGTGTGTGAGAATCCGCACCATGCCGCGGCGGGCACGGATGACCTTGGCGACGCCGTCAGCTTCTATGCGTTCGGCGAGGACCATGGCAGTCCCGTGGCGGCGACAGCGTCTGGCCACGATTGGGCTTATGCCGCCGCCGAGGAGCGCTACACGCTTGTAAAGGTGTGGGTGGCGTTGGCCTACGCCCATGGACAGCGGTTCATGGTTCCGCACCGGCAATGGTGTTTCACCGAAGAGAAGGGCACCCACTGGCACACCTTCCCGGAGGAAGAATACACACCGATGTACCGCTTCATCCGGGCCAACGCAAAATACTTCGACGGCTTCACCGCCGCCGAAGCAGCGATCGAAACGCCGGACGGCGTCCATGCGACCCTGCGAACGCTGGATGAAAAAGCAGTGGCGCATCTCCTTAACTTCGACTACGACACGGAGGCGGATGCGCTGCGTCCGCACGAGGACGCGCGCGTGAGCATCCCAGCGAACGCCATTCCCGAAACCGAATCCGTTGAGCTGCTGCGTTACGACGGCGAAACCGAAACCGCGGACGTGACGTTCGACGACGGCGCGGCCTCCTTCATTGTCCCCGAACTCAGCGTGTGGACCCTCGCCGTCTTTAGCGATTGAAAAGGGGCAAGGCCGCGGCCTGGAATCAAGAACGACTCAACACCAACAAAACGCACGCCTCCATCGCGGGACATCCACGCTTCCCATATGGAACGAAACCGTCCAATCGGGGATTCAAATAACGTCGCGTCCCTGTATGACCCAGACGGCATCTTGATCCCCACGGTCTCGAACCACATTCGGCACTCTTAGAGCACGCATCCG
>JAWOFY010000309.1:0-6887 GCA_046497285.1 Candidatus Hydrogenedentota bacterium | reverse complement strand
CGTAAGTTGTCCTCCGTGGGAAAGTCGTCGCCCGAGTTCGGGTTGACCTCAAACCGGGGATGAGTGCTGCTGGAGATGTGCAGCCCGATCCGGTGTCCCTCATTGAACACCAAGCTGATCGACCATAAATCGATGGTGACCTTGCCAATATCGCCTTCCGGAAGGGGATCGGGCTCCTCGAACCCATCGCGGAACTTGACCCGTTGGATGCTGTCCAGCATCAAGATTTCGCGTCCATCCGGGTAGATGTCCACAAGTTTCGCCGTGAAATCGGTGTCTGGCGCATCCGTCGAGACGTAGAGGTCCACCGTCACGCGGCCCGTGATTTCCAGGGGCTCTTCCAACGGCTCTGTCGCGAAGACCAGTACATCGTCCCGCTCGCCAAGTTCCTGCTGATCAAACGGTCCCGCCGGAATGAAGAGGTTCTGGCCGCCGTGCGTGGGAACGGGATCCGCGGGATCGAACGTGTAACGTTGCGTCCCCTCGGCAACGTCCTCCATGGCGCCATGGAGCTGGCCATCCGGGCTCAAGTACAAGGGAGTGGATTCCGTCTCGAACGGCGGCCACGTGTCGGCCCTCCGCCATTCGTTGCCCGGCGCGTCCGGATCTTCCACGTCGCCCAAGGTGTAATAGTGAACAGGCGGCTCCTCCATGACGCCCGCATCCTCCTCCAACAGCCAATGCTTAAAGAAGCGCTCGCTCAATGTATCTATGTCGAAGTTGTAATTCTCGGGCAGCGTCAGGTCGCCGATCTCCTGCGTTATGTTGTGCGACCACGGTCCCATAACCATGATCTGATTGCCGCGCGCGCCGGCGCCTCCTTCGTACTGACGCGTGAGGAAGTTGTCGATGTTACCTTGGGCGAAGATGTCAAACCACCCGCTGAAGTGAATAGCCGGGGCGGTCACGTGCGAGGCGCGGGACGCGAAGTCATAATCGCGCCAGAACGCATCGTACGTGGGATGCGCCTGCCAACGCTCCTTGATGTGCTCCAGGCCCTGCATTTCCAGCCAATTCTCCACCACCGCCGTGCGCCACACGCCGCCTTGATAGGCCAACTGGCCATGGAACTCCGAGGCGGCCACGGCGATGAACTGCGCCTGGACGTCCGCCCCGGCCGCGGCGAGAAACAACTGCGTCAACCCGAGGGCCGAGCCGCCCCGCGTGCCCACGGCGCCGTTGCACCAGTCCTGTTCGCGAATCCACTCAACGGTGTCCACGCCGTCTCGCCGTTCGCCCCAGCCGTCATCGGCGAACGCGCGATCCTCTCCCTCGCTGCCGCCCCGGCCTCGCGTGTCCTGTAGGACAAGGGCGATCCCCCACGGGAGGATTTCATTCGCCCACGCTGGCCCCATCTCCCGGCCATACACGGAACGCGCCAGGATGGCGGGATACGGCCCTTCGCCTTCCGCGGGCAAATAGTAGTCCGTCTCCAGCTCCACCCCGTCCCGCATGGGAACCATGACCGTGCCGGTTGGCGAAGGGAGTTCGGCCGCCGCCCAACACGCCGGCAATAGCGAAAGACATAGCGCCGGAACCGCAAGCCACAACCATTTACGCATCAGGTATGTTCTCCTTTGGGGGCGATTAGGACGCGCCTTCTTCCCGCCTTGTGCACCCTGCCATAAGGCGGGTATACTTCCTTAAGAGGGTTGAGGCGAATCGCGTTCGATATTCCTCAGCCCTTCACGTGAGTTCATGCGTTGCCGATCATAATCGTTACAGCAAAAGGTTGTCCATGAGCATGTCGCTACCCTTGCCCCTGCTATGCCCGAGGATGCTCGCAGTCTTGATAGGGATTGCATGTATCCTTGCGCCTATAGGCCCACTATCAGCCGCGGAACACGAGAGTGGCGGCAACGGTTATACGAATTCAGAGGACTGGCTGGAAGATGAAAGCGAGATGTATGATGTGATTCCCAACGAGCAGGAGCAGACACCTGTTCAGTTGACACATCGCGCCATGGCGACGGAGTTCGAGATCATTGCATTTCCCCGTTCGCCAGAGGAATCTCCGAAAGACCTCATGCCCGTCGTTTACCAAGCCTTTGACGCCATAGACCGCGTCGAGGAACTAATCAGCACATGGCGGCCGGAGAGTCAAGCCAGTTACGTGAACAACGTTGCCGCCGAACAACCGGTGCGAGTGTCCCGCGAGTTCTTTGATCTAGTGGCGAAAGCCAAGTCGTATTGGGAGCGCACGGATGGCGCGTTTGATCTTACCGTTGGGCCTCTTATGGAAAAGTGGGGCCGTTACGAGGATCAACCCGAGGTCCCTTCGGAAGAGGAACTGGCCCGCATTGTCAACGCCATCGGGCTGGACAAAGTTATTCTAGATGACGATAATACCACGATCGCGTTCGAGACGGACACGGTCCGGTTGGATTTCGGAGCTATAGGGAAAGGATACGCCTTAGATGAGGCGGCGAAGGTGCTTAAAGAGTACGGCGTGGACCATGCGCTACTAAATGGAGGAACAAGCAGTTTTCTAGCTATGGGCGCTCCACCTGGCTTGGAGGCTTGGCGAATAAGCATTCGACATCCCGATAGGCCAGATGATATTATAGATGTGGTAGAGTTGCATGATGAATCGCTGGGCGCATCGGGGATTTTTCGAGACCTGATGCGGGCCGGAGACGAAGAGGTGGGCCACATTGTGGACCCTCGAACCGGCCAGCCAGTGCAAGACGTGGTGACGGTCTCTGTCGTGGGCTCTACCGCCACGGAAACCGATATGCTGGCGACAGCGTTTGTGGTCATGGGACCAGAAGGCATTAGGGCTTATTGCGAGGCGAATCCCGAAGTGCGGGCAATAGTCTTGGCAAACCCCGAAGATGGCGCCATGGCGCCGGAGTGGGTGAACTTCGCAGACAAAGAGGATTAAATCATGGCAAGCAATGTAACGAGACGCGACTTTCTGAAGACGGCCGGCGTGAGTGCTGGCGTGGCGGTGGCTGCCGGGTATTCCCCGTTCTCTTACGCCCAGAACGACAAGATTTCCATCGCGCTGATTGGATGCGGCGCCCAGGGCTTGTTCCGGCACATGCGCTCCGGCATCCCTCCTGTGGAGGATATTGACATAGTGGCCGTATGCGACGTCTATGAACCCAACTTGCGCCGTGGGCAGCAGACGGCGGGCGGCGAAGATATTCCAGCGTATTACGACTATCGTGAGTTGCTCGAAAACGAGAATGTGGACGGCGTGGTGATTGCCACGTCGCAATACGCACACTATCAGCCCACCATGGATGCGTTGGATGCCGGTAAGTACGTATTTTGCGAGAAGACCCTCACCTATGACGAGGACCTAGCTCGCGGCATTCAGATGTCCCGTGACGTCGTGGAAAAGTGTCACGAAACGGGGCTGTTCTGTCAGGTGGGCCACCAACGCCGATACAATCCCCAGTATCTCAAGTCGGTGTGGCTGGCGCGTGAGGACAATGTTGTCGGGCGCGTACACAACTTGTCGGCGCACTGGCACCAAAATCCCCGCGACGGATGGCGGCGTCCCGTGGATCCCAGCTACGAATTCAACGACCAGGAGGCGCAGTTCATCGATGACCTCGAGAAGCACATGAACTGGCGCCACTATCAAGATACCTCCGGCGGACTAATGACCGAGTTCACGGCCCACCAAGTGGATATCTGGAACTGGTTCCTTGGAACGCCTCCCACGCGGGTGTGGGGTTCCGGAGGCACGGACTACTGGCGGGATGGCCGAGAAGTATCGGACAACGTCGCCGTGACCTACGAGTATGAAATGCGGGGTCAGGAAGATGGCTTCGTCGATATCCCGTTACGCACCGCAGAGTTGGAAGAGAACATGCACGAGCTTGCTCGTCCGTACAGGGTGCGGGCCAACTATAGCTGCCTGCTGGCGAACGCGCATGGCGGGATCAAGGAGTTCATCCGAGGCGACTTAGGTACATTCGAGCTAAGTGAGGTCGACTGCTACATGCTCGGTGAACCCAACACGCAGGATATCGGCGAAGCTGGAGCCCAAGAAGCCGATGATGAAGAAGAAGTCGACATGGACGAGGTGGCCGAAGGGTTGGCGACCGGCAAAACACAGGGCGTGCCGCCAGACGCGTACCGTGATCCGGTGCTGGTCAGTGTGGTTGACGAGCGCAACTCCGACCACATCCAATTCGCGGCCTTCGCCAAACACATCAAGGAAGGCGGCAAACCGTATAGCAATGAAATGGTGGGGCATCTCACCACGGTGGCCGTGTTGAAGGGCTTGGAGTCGGTCCGCACTGGAGAAATTGTGGAGATCGATCCGGCGCTTTATGAATTTGATTTCGAAACGCCGGACCCGTATCAGTACGAATATATCGACGATCCCAACTACCTCGAAGAGGGCGAGGAAGGCGAAGGGGTAAGCGTGTAGCAGTTCCCCTCCCTCTGTGACAACAGAGCAATCCAAAGCCCGGCGGACTTAGGTCCGCCGGGCTTTTTCCCTTGCGCCACGGAAAGGGATCTCTGGCGGACCGGGAATATCGCGCCGTTGATGTAAGTTGCTTACAGACGGGGGGCTTACGTATAATAGGGCTTGATGTTTCCTCCTCGCATAGGGGAAGCGAGGCCCTTTCGCTATGGCGTCTAACCTCAAGAATCCGCAACGGCAACCATGCAAAGGAGGATTACCTGTTATGGTGGCAACCGCTTCAACTATGATGCCTTTGGGAACGGAAGCGCCTCCGTTCTCGCTACCCGATACGGAAGGGAAGACCGTAGCCCTGTCGGACTACGAGGGATCCAAGGGCTATCTGATTATGTTCATCTGCAACCACTGCCCCTACGTGAAACATGTGCAGCACGAGCTGGCCCGCCTGGGCAAGGAATACCAGGACAAGGGCGTGGCGGTGATCGCCATCAACTCGAATGACGTCGCCAATTACCCCGACGACAGCCCCGAGAAAATGGCCGAGGAGGTCAAAACGCAAGGGTACACTTTCCCTTACCTCTACGACGAAACCCAAGAAGTGGCCAAAGCCTACGGGGCGGCCTGCACGCCGGATTTCTTCCTCTTCGACGAGAACAAGAAACTCGTGTACAGGGGACAACTCGACGACAGCCGGCGCGGCAACGACAAGCCTGTGACCGGGGCCGATTTGCGCGCGGCCCTGGATGCGGTACTGGCGGGCAAGCCTGTCCCAGAGGAACAAAAGCCCAGCATGGGATGCAACATCAAGTGGAAACCCGGCAACCAACCGTCGTATAGTTAAACGCGTCTGCTCCCCCTGGCCTTCAAGATTAGGAAGGCGGCTTTCGCCCGTTACGTTTAGTAGCATGGACTCCTACGTAGGAGTTGCTGTACACGAGTCCAGCCTGTCACCGTAGCCGGCCGCTTCAACACTTTTTGTTAACCCTAAGATGCAACCTTAACGAGAAGGAGAAAACGCAACAATGACCAAACAAGAGCTTATCGACGCCCTGAACGAAGACTTGGCCAAGGAACTCTCCGCGGTGATCCAGTACATCACCTACGCCGCCAAGACCACCGGCCCGACTCGGCCCGAGATCTTCAATTTCTTGATGGCGGAAGTGCCCGACGAAACCCAGCACGCTCAGTTCCTGGCCAACAAAATCGTAGCGCTCGGCGGCGAACCCGTGACGAAACCCGCCCCGGTTCCCGAAGCGAAGGACAACCGAACCATGCTTGAGCACATCCGCGAGGCGGAAAAGGACGCCATCGCGTCTTATTCGAAGCGGGCGGGACAGGCGACGGAATATGGCGACGTGGGACTTCAGGTCACGCTAGAAGACATGGTGCGCGACGAGACCACTCACTTCGAGGAAACCGAGCGCATGCTTCGGGAGTGGCATATATAAAGGCCTTTTCCCAAAGCGCATCGCATGATGAAAGATGCGGCGGCTGTCCTTCGTGGTCGTGTGAAGGGATAAAAGCCGCAGCGGACATTCGTCAACGCAGGTCGATTATTCCCTTACTCGGGAAGCGGCCTGCGTTCGCGTTTTATGGGCAGATTCGTGGGGGACGATCGCTGCCGCACGGAAAGAAATACGGGGGTTGCACCGGAACGAAACCCGGCGCAATGATAGTGGGGCGGATACGGTACGGCCTCCCGCAAAGCGCGGGTCGAGTGCATGCGCCTCCCTTGGAACGGAGTTCCGCGCGATTGCTACGGTGAAAGCATACCCTTCCCCTAGGCCACCGTCTCATGTGCTCGCGCATGCGCGGCGCGCCCAATCACTACGAACGACGAGAACCGCCGTTGTCCCCGTTGGAGCCGCCATTGGGTTGCACCTTGCGGGCAACCTCGTTGTGACGTTCCATGGCGAGATTGAGAAATTCATCGGGAAGGTTTGTATCGCGCGGAAAACTGGTGACCGTATAACCGTAGCCCCCAATCAGTTGCTCCAAATCGGAGGAAATCCGTTCAATCACCCGTTGCGCGGCGTCCCCAGGCGTCTCTACCAAAAGAACTGCCAACCCCGATTGCGAAAGACTAAATACATGGTCCGACCCGCGCAGCTCATCCGAAAGACGGCGCCCGACGGTAGGCAGAACGTCCGCCTTGTTTTGGGGCGCACACACCGTAATCAGCGTAGCCGCTGCCGGATAGCGAATCGAACGCTCTATCTCTTCATGTACGCGCGAGCGCAAGTAGGTTTCCGTCCGCAACCCGGTACTGGGATCACGGTAAACCAATTTTTCCAAGAGTTTGCACCGATCTTCTAACTCTTTACGGGTGCGAGTCTCTTCTGTCAAGCGATGTTGTAAATCTTCTACCGCCTGTTTCCACTTCTCGATCTCGTCCATAATACGATAACTCTCCATTCTCGCCTCCTTCCCCCCAACTACGTAGCAAGTTGTGTGCCGAGATTGCGGCAATGCTGCAACTCGCTGTCACATAACGGTTTGC
>JAWOFY010000300.1:0-3813 GCA_046497285.1 Candidatus Hydrogenedentota bacterium | reverse complement strand
TGCGGATGGATGGTCTTCATGTAAAAGTCCGCGTTCAGCCCGGTTTCCTCGCAGGCCTTGACGGTCTCCAGGCGGTGCGCCCCAACGCCAGCGGGCACGCCGTGGATCTTCATTCTATTCACCGCGTCGTGAATCTCTTCAAGGCGGTCGTTCTCGACCGCGGCATCGGTTTTTCCGCCTTGGTAGTACAGCGCGCTCGCGCCGTTTTCCAACGCCCAGTCGATGTCGCGGGGAATCTCCTTGAGCTGCGCAAGCCACTGGATGGTTCCGCCCCACTCCTCATAATACGTGCTGATTACCCGCATCGTGTGTTCGTCGACGCGGATCTGGGCGGTGTTGATCCCGTTCTGCTCGCAAATCCGGAAGGTTTCGCACACTTTCTCGTCCGTGTGGTAATTCTTCACCAAGGGCGACACGTAGGTGAGGTCGCGGCTGTGGGCGAATCCGCTGAGCAGGTTTCCGCCCACGATGAGGCGGCTTATCTCAAGATCGCCCAACTTCCCCTTCGGCAGCTCCTTGGCCTCGCTCTCGGCGCCGCCGGAGGGTTCCTCCGCCTGGGCAAGCAAATTCCTCTCCTCAAAGCTTTTGGCCAGGCCCGCGCCGGCCGACATCGCGGCTGTTGTTTTCAAGAATCCCCGCCGGCCGATTTTCCGTTCGTTTGTCATGGTTGCTCCTGCTCCTGCATGGTGTTGTACCCAGCCTCCATTTGGTGGCCCCCCTTAGGCCGTTTCCGTTATGATAGGTCCATGACTATCCAGTTGTAAACATGGGGGCGCACCCCGCGCAAAGCCATAACGAAGGGAGTAGTTTGGGATGACCACTACGAGACATGCCCTCGACAAGAGGGTTCATGCAATGACGAGGCGCCGTTTCTTGCGTAGGGGGGCCCTCGCCGGTCTGACCGCAGCGGCCGCGCCGATGGTATTGCGCTCGGGTGTGTTGGCCGCCGACGGAAATCCAGGGGCGAACGATCGCCTCGCTATCGGGTTGATAGGCGCCGGCACGATGGGCCCCGGGTTGGCGAGGATTATGTCGCTCGAAGACGATGTGGCGATCGCCGCCGTGGCCGACGTGGATCTCGACAAAGCGGAGGCCGTGGCCGGGGATCACGGCGCCGATGTGCACCAAGATTACCGGCAAATGCTGGACCGCGATGACATCGAAGCGGTGATCATCGCCACGCCGGAGCATTGGCATGGGCTGCCCGCCATCCACGCCGCGCAAGCCGGCAAAGACATCTACTGTGAGAAGCCGATCTCGCTCACCATCCGCGAAGGCCGTCTCATGGCAAAGGCCGTGCGCAAGTACGAACGCGTTTTTCAAACGGGAAGCCAGGACCGGTCGCGGGAGGCGAATCGCAAGGGGTGCATGCTGGTCCGTAACGGACGCATTGGCGAGATCAAGCGCGTCATCGCGTACAATCACGCCTCGCCGGAATACAACGGCTTGCCCGGCGAAGCGGTTCCCGAGGCCTTGGATTGGGACATGTGGTGCGGGCCTGTTCAGCCCCATCCCTTCCATCCTCAATTCCGCGAAGTGCGCGGCTGGGTGACCTTTCGGGACTTCGGCGGCCATAGCATGACCTCGAACGGCGCGCACGGCATGGACCAAATCCAATGGGCGTTGGGCATGGACGAGGGCGGTCCCATTGAAGTGTGGACCGAAGGCGAACCGTATGCCCCGCCCACACGCCGCGAGCCCGGATTGGAACAGGCGTTGCCGGTTCAACAACGGCCCAAAGTCTTCATGCGCTACCCCGGCGACATCGTCATGGAGCTGGGTGACGCGCCGATGTGGGGCGGACGGTTTATTGGCGAGGAAGGCGAAGTAACCATTGCCCGAGGCGAGATCAGCTCCGATCCCCCCGAACTGGCCGAGGAGCCGCTGGAAGATCCGGAGGTCGAGGTTGAACACAGCGAACACCATTACCGCAATTGGCTGGATTGCATCAAGACGCGGGAAGATCCCATCGCCCACGTCGAAGTGGGCCATCGCTCGGCTACCGTGTGCCATCTCGCCAACATCGCCCGCTGGGTAAGCGAGGTCACCGGCGAGACGGGCGAGCGCCTTGAATGGGATCCCGAGAAAGAGGAGTTCACCAATAGTCAGTGGGGCAACCATTTCCTTGATCGGCCCCGGCGCAAGGAATACGATTTTCCGGAGCGTCTCTGAGCGCTTTAGCATACCCTTTCGCGGGACATGGTAGGATGGGTGTTTAGGCGCCGGAGTGCTCCAGAACGATGCCGCAGGAGGTTGCGGCGTTTCAACCTATGGGAGGACCACAGAATGGCAAAGGTATCACGGCGAAACTTCATCGCAACGGGAGCGGCGGCGGCTGGCGCGGTGTGGCTCGCCCGGCCCGTGCTTGCCCAGGCGGACAAGGAAGCTTCCAGAGAGGAATACGGCGGCTTCAAAATGAGCCTGCAGACCAACATACTGAACCAGTACACCCAGGACCTCGACGAAATCATCGAACTAACAGCCGACTTCGGATTGTATTGGATTGAGTTCGCGAATTGGCACTACGAGGCGACGGAGGACGAAGACCGCATCGAAGAGGTGCAAGCCAAGCTTGAAGCCCACGAGATGCAAATGGAGAGCTACTTCCTTGGCGATATCACCGGAGATGATGAAGCCGCGCACCGCGCCAACTTCGAGTTCGCCCGCCGCAATGGGGCGTCGGTCCTCGTGGGCCAGCCCGCCGAGGAAACGTTTCCGATACTGGATCAGCTTGTGCGGGAATACGACGACATGCGGGTGGCCATCCACAATTACGGTCCCGGCGCTCAGTACGATTACGTCGAGGATATGATCGTCGCGGCTGCGCCTTGGGATTGGCGCATCGGCTACTGCTTGGACACAGGCCACCTCATGCGCACGGGCGAGGACCCCGTCGAGGCGGTGCGACGGCTAGGCACGCGGCTGCACGGCATCCATCTGCGAGAGCACGAGTCCATCACCCGGCAAGAGGATTTGCCCGAGACCCTCGTGGGCGAGGGGGCGCTCGACCTCGAGGAATTCTGCCGCGCCTTAAGGGAGGTGAACTTCGTGGGACCGCTCACCCTTGAGATGTACTACAATCCCGCGGATCCCATCGAACCCATCCGTCAAAGCTTGGCCAATTTCGCCGAGGCCGCCCGCGCCACGGCGTGACAGACACGGCGCAAGATTCCATTCAATAGCAGGGGAGCCCCTTCAAGGGCTCCCCTTTTCCGTGCTTTCGTTTCGGGACAGGCCTTTTGCTTTCGGCTAGCCCACGTTCTCCAAAGCGTTGCGGACGTTTTCACGCATCCTTTCGAGGCCCAACCGGGCAACCTCTTCGGGCGGCCGCTCCCACAGCTCCCTGTTGAACAGCTCCAGGGTCAGCGCGCCCCGGTAATTGATACGCCAGAGCGTTTGGAGCACCTCCTCCAGGGGCAGAATCCCGTCGCCGGGCATCACGCGGTCGGAATCCTCCAACTCTTCCCGTGCTGGCTCATTAGGGACATCGTTCCAATGGAACACGCCAATCATCGCCCCATCGATTAGTTTTATCCCCTCCATGCCCGAGCCGCCCCGGTAAAGATGGTACATGTCGTTGATGATGCAGGCGTCCGGGTCGTTCGCCTCAATGGCGATGGCGGATGCCTGGCTTAGCCGGTGTATCCCGTCGAGAAACCCCAGAAACTCAAGCCCGACGATGACGCCATACTCTTCCCGGCCGATGCGCAACAGTTCGCGGTACATCTCGGCGTCCTGCTGCAAGTTCATCTCAGCGCGATCCGGCATGGGCACGGCGGCGGCCCGTTTGGCGCCCACGGCGGCCGCGCGGCG
>JAWOFY010000131.1:0-5909 GCA_046497285.1 Candidatus Hydrogenedentota bacterium | reverse complement strand
AAACACTTATCAATCCTGTGAAACTAAAGGATTTCAACTGGATAGCAAAAAGACCGCGTGATTCAACGCTTAATATTTCAAAGGTCACCAGAAAGGCCAGAAATTGGTCCGGATCTTCCTTGGCCTGCATCGCGCGCGTGAAGGCGTCTTTCGTGAGCCGGTAGACGCCGGCGCTTCCAGACCCTTGCCGTTCCGCGAAGCGTTCAAGAGGGACAACCACCAGGGGATCCGCCGCAAGATTCGGCACAACAACCTCAAAGTTCGGCTGGACGATGAGTTCCACATCATCGTCTGCCTGCATGGGCGCGTCTTCGATATCCGCGTCCCCAATCAAGAGCCACCGGCCCAGTTCGGACAGGCGGAACACGCTTTCACCCCCTGCTTCCGCCCGGTCCACAACCCCTAGCCAATGGAAAACTTCTTCAAGGGACCGGCTGATGGCGCGTTCGGCCCCAGGCCCGGCGCTGGGATAGATGTAGCGGTATCGAGACCCCGAACCCCGCAGGACGGGTTGTTCGTCTCCCGCGCTGTACCGGAGCGCGAATCGCACGAAGTCCGTCACGGCGTACCACGCCCCCGGCTCCAACTCTTCCCACAACTGAGTAAGCAGATGGAGGGGCGCCGTTGTGCGCAGCGAAGTGAGGCAGTGGAATAGCTCCCGATGGCGTTCGGCCCAAGACATCTCGAGCAGCCTATCGAGATCGGCGGCTCGGAGTTCCCTATCCACGTCATCGATCCAGCCCACCCACCGCGCCATCCGCACACACTCCCCGAGGTTGGGCTGGGCGGCCTCATCCATGAGCGTGGTCAGCCGCCGCTGATCTTGCCGCCACAGTTCGCGGTCTGTTCGCACCCGCGCCGGTTTGGCCGCCATATCCGCCACCAGCCGGATGAGGCAGCGCGTGAGGGCGAGGCCCCGGCAGTCCACTGAAGTCACTTCTTGAGGTTCAATGGGCTTCAACCTCAGCTCCTCTTTTTCCGCAGCCTGTTTCTTTTGCCGCCATTGGCGCAGTTCGGCCAACAGTCCCGCCTTGCGTACGAGCCGATCCTCCGAGTCGAAGCGGAACATCTCGAACAGGGCGAAACTCGAAAACAACTCCCACAAAGCCTCTTCGGCTGCTTGCTCGGAGCCCTCATGAAGCGCCAACAAGGTGGAGACCGGCATGACGCCCTCGTTCGACTGCCAGACAATGTCAAAGAGTTCTTGAGCCGTCTCGGAGAAGCCGTACGACGCCACGTAGTTGACTATGGAGTCGGGATGCTTGTAGCAAACACTAACCAAGGCGTCCCCCACTGCCTTTCTTTGAACAATCTGCCCCAGGCCGAGCCGCTCCTCAAGATCCCGCATGGCGGCGCTGCTCAAGTTCTTCACCGCGCGGCGGATGGAGGAGACATTCCCACGATTCTCCAGGCCATCCTCCACCCGCTGCACCAGCCCCGCCCCGCCTGGGGCCAGCTTCACTTTGGTGAGGTCGGTGTAGAAGAGCCCGTCGTTGACATCAACGAGAAACTCAATCTCCGTTTCCGGAAGATCGAGTTTCTTGGCCAACGTTCGAACCGTTAGCCCGGAACGGCTGTTTTGAGACAACTCCCGCGCAATATTGAACGCAGTCCGGCTCAAGCCATCAAGGCTGGCCAGCAGGCTTACCCTTTGAGGTATCGACACTCCTCGCCTCCCGTTCGCTTGCAGATTCTTTGTGGATAGTGCCGTAGAAATGGGATCCAGTATAGCGAACGTTCTTCAGGTAGGCCAAGTGTTGGATCATCGCATTACATTTTTGGGCAAAATCCCAACCCCGGAATGGGCCCCGCCCAACTACTTAAGATTTCGCTTGCCGGCGTAAGCGTTGAATGGCCTCATTCGCCAACTCGTCGCACCGTTCGTTTTCCGCGTCCCCGGCATGCCCCCGCAACCAGCGCCATTCCACGTCGTGCTGTTGAATGAGCTCATCAAGGCGGCGCCACAGATCCTCGTTTTTCACGGCGCCGCCCTTACGTTTCCAGCCCCGCCGTTTCCAGTTTGGCAGCCACTGCGTGACGCCTTTCTGCAAGTATTCCGAATCGGTGTGCAACACCACGTTGCAGGGCCGCTTGAGCGCTTCCAAGGCCTTGATGGCCGCGGTCAGCTCCATCCGGTTGTTTGTGCTCTTGTATTCGCCGCCGGACAGTTCCTTGCGCTGATCTTTGTAGAACAACACAGCGCCCCATCCGCCCACGCCCGGATTAGGGTCGCAGCCGCCGTCGGTATAGATGATAACTTTGTCGCCGTTGGCATTCTGCATTTAGGAAGTTGTTTCATGGTCCGGCTCCGCCGGCGCTTCCGGATCGTTCACGGGACGAACGCTTTGGACACGGTACACGACGATGACCAGATAGAGTCCGCCTAGGACGAGCGCTATGGAAACGGCTAGCCGCCAGGTAATGGGTTCGTCGAGAACAAGGGCCGCAAGCGCGGTGGCGAGCGGCGGTTTCAGTAGAATAATGCTCGCCGCCTGCGTGGCGTCAACCCGCGCCAGTCCCATGAAGAAAAACAGGTAAGCGAACCCCGTGATACCTATGGAAAGGTACAGCAAGGGAAGCCAAAGCTCCCGCCAGTTCGCCCAATAGGAGAAATCGCCATGAATAAGCGCGATGGGAATAAAATAGGCGCCCCCCAGCCCTGCGCACAACGCTACGATGGGCAAACCGGCGTATGGACCGGCGAATCTTTTTACCGCCACCGTGAAAAACGAGAAGCAGCACACAAACACAAAGGCCAACGTGAAGCCGAGCACCGTGAACACCTCGGACTGTTCACTTGTGGCCAACACGAGCAGACCCGCGAACCCCAGCAGGACCCCCGTCAGCTTGGGACCTGTCAGCGGCTCGCGCAGCATCATAGCCCCAAGGACGGCCACTATAATGGGATTGGCTCCAAAGAGCGTGGCCACGACGCCCGCGCCCGCGTGTTCCAGGCTGTATTGAAAGCAGATGTTGGCCACGGTCATCCCGATGAGCGCCATCCATGCCGCGTGGAGTAGAATCTGGCGGTTGAGCCGCAAACCGCGCCTTCGCAGCTCCCCCGGCAGAAAGGTCAACAAGAACAGGCCACCCACACAGAAACGCAACGCGCCTAGCTGAAGCGCTGGGATATCCTCCACAATGAACCGGACAACCACCTCCGCCGTGCTCCAGAGCGTCATGGCGAGGAAAACATAAAGGAAGCCGATTCGGCGGTGGACGGCGTCGGAATTCATGGCGATTGTGGCTTTCAACTAAAAGAAGGAACGCGTTCGTTCGGCTAGGCTATTGACTTAGGGTGGAAGGGCTCAGCGAGATAAGCCGCATTTTGGCAAAGTCAACCCGAAAAGTAAAGAAGCGGGGGGCAATCGCCGGGTAAGAACGCTGCTCCAGGGAACAACACCCGGCGCCCCTAGCCGCCGACTGGGGCGCCACTAAGGTTCGGCGAAACGCGCCCCCCATTGACCCAGGGAAGTGGAGCCGATTTGTGGTTCGCCGTTTATGATAAACACGGGGCTTGCTTCCACCCCGCCAAGGAGCCGTCGCACGCGTTCCTGTTGGCTACGCAAGACCTCGCGCCGCTCCTCGGTGATAAGGTCTGGCGAAAGCCCATGATCCGCCAGGAACTCCTCCAGATACGGAATAGGATTGTCTGTGGCGGACGACCCCCAGCGATCCGCGTTTTCCATTAGTTCCAGTTTGGCCTCATAGTACTGATCAAAAGGAACAAGTTCATGCGCGATATGGGCGGGAGCCGAATTTGGATACATATCGAGCGGATACGGGACCAGAATCCAATACACCCGGCCGGTATCGATATAGCGTTCCTTAATTTCGGGGAACACTTCCCGCGCAAATTCTCGGCATGCCGGACACTCAAGATCGAAGAACTCGATGACCTCGTGGGGCGCCTCAGGGTCGCCGAGGGCGCCCCCTGGCCGGCTAATCGCCCGTCCGAAGCCGTCGAAATCTTGTTCAAGCTGAGCTTGGGGGTCCGCCCCCCCGGGCGGTCCCACGGCATGGACGAACAGGATGCCAACTCCCACAAGCAGTACTATGGAAACCCGGAAGGCGATACGCGATACGCGCCGGCCCAAGGGGGTGCTTTTTGCGCTGTGGCGATTTAGACCGAGGTGCTTCCAGTACGCCACAAGCCCGGCCAACAAGGCGACCAACGCGAACGACGCAAGACAGAAATGACAAAAGGCCTCCACAGCCAGGTAGGAGTAAACGGTGAGCAACAGCGAAATGATGACCCCTAGCCCGGTTAGGATAACCCCCACGTTTACAGCTAACGCCTGATAGTTGGGCTGAATCGTGGGATAAAGCAGGGCGCCGATAAACAGCGTGACGTAAAAGAGAAGCCCGTACGTCGCCGTCGGAACCCCAAATATGACCGCGAGGTCGCTCTCCAGTACAGCGCCACACCCCGTGTCGGGCGCGCAAACGGCGTAGAGTTGGCCGGTGAAATGAGCCGCTGTTAGATATAACGTCAATGCGAGGCCCGCGCCAGCCGCCACCAGAAACAATACCCAAACAAAAACCGCCCTGGCCGAATGGCGCCCGGCCGTCTCGTCATGCATGATTGCTGTTACCTCCGTACCACAAGTCTACGCCCTATATCCCAGACGGCTCAAACCTCTTACCTTTCCGCGGCCACAAATAAGGCGCAACCAATACAGGGCGATGAGCTGCCCGCCGAATCCTCTACCTCCAGCAGGGAGCGGCGGGCAGCATGCTATGGGGCCATGCCGGGGATCAACCCCCTTAGCTCCGGGCCCGTTCTTCCAGCTCGGTTAGCTTTTCATCGTCAAAGGCGGTAAACGCCTTGGCTAACTCGACGTTCTCTTCCAGTATATCCACATTCGAAATGCCAATGACGGCGGTGGCGATGGGAAGGCTTAGGGCGTACCCGAGGCTTTCTTCCATCGTGATGCCCCGGTCAAGGACGCCGCCTCTGGCCGGGATTTTCATCCCGACCGTCGCGATGTCTTTTTCTTGCGCCATGGCCAGCATATCCCGCAGATTGTCAGGGCCGTCCATGTTCAAGCCAGCGGGATTGACAGTCACAAAGACGCAATCAAAGTCGTATCGGTCCATGGCCTCCATAAGGGTAGCGCTAGAATGGCTGCTGATCCCGATATTCCCAATCCGGCCTTCCTCCCGCAACTGCTCGAATACGGTAACAGGGCCGCCATCCCGATCCAGCACGGCGTCGAGGTCCTCAATGGTGTGAACCGCATGGAAATAGTAAAGGTCAATGTAATCCGTTTGCAGGCGTTCACAGCTCTGCTCGAACTCATTTTCCAAAAGCCCCTCCGCCGTCCGCTGACGGGTCTTTGTCGCGAGAAACACCTCGTCCCGCCGGTCTTTCATGACTTCGCCCACAATCAACTCGCTCGCTCCGCCTCCATACGAAGCCGCGGTGTCAATGTAGTTGACGCCCAGATCGAGGGCGCGATTGACGATAGCCACGCCGGTGTCCCGCTGCTCCAAATCCATGATGGGCGTGTTACCACCCGCGCCAAGGCCGAATATGGTCGCTTCATACCCGATCTTGCCAAGACGCCGCGTGGGTATCGTGTTGGTTGCCGTGTCCTGTGCAAAAACGGCAACCCCTTGCTCTGAAGTGAATACGCTTCCGAGGCCGGCGCCTAGCGCAGCGCTGGCGGCAGTTCGCAAGAAACCGCGCCTTCCTATCCTGCTCATCAGTGGTTCTCCTTGTTATTCCATATGCAAAATGACAGCAACCTTCCCGCAAGCCAGACAACGCTGGAAACATTATATCAGTTCGGCGGCGGCCACACGTAGCCTTTTCTGAAAGGGCGCCACCTGTTTCCATTCAGCAGCTTAAGAGCCCGCGCACGCCCCACCCACATGGAGCACCGGTTCGGATAGCAGGGCAGGAT
>JAWOFY010000117.1:0-2866 GCA_046497285.1 Candidatus Hydrogenedentota bacterium | reverse complement strand
GGATATGTCCACGCCAATGACATCCGAGAAGATCCCCATGACATTCTGGCCATCCGCCACGGGGAGAAACGGCGCCGCAACAAGAAACGCGGCCGCCATCCACGCGAGCCCGGCATCCAGCCCTATGCCGGCAAAGGTAGGCATCGTCCGCTCGGGCTCTTCGGCCGGGGCGGCCTCAAGGGGAGGCAACTCCGCTTCCTCGGCGGGTTGCGGCGCGGGGTCCGCCTCTCGGCCCGTTTGCGGGACATCGCCCGGCGTCTGCGCGCGGAGCGCCCGGGCAATCATCGCCAGCTCGGCGCGCAAGGCTTCGTCCCGCTGGGAGACGGTCTGCTGCGATTCGTTCGCGGCGCCTTTCCTCGATTTCGCACTGGTTTGCCTCAACATCTCGAGGTCCGCCTTGCGATCGGCGTGCAACTGCTGAAGCCGGCCCCGGATGTAGCGCAGCCACGCTTCGGTCCGCTGGAGCCGCGTTTCACATTCCCGGCGGACGTCCTCCAAGCTCTTGGCGCCATCTTCCTGCGCGCCCTCGTCCAGCCGCCGCGCTTCCTGGAGCCGCCGCTCCAAACGTTCGCGCTCCGTCAGGGCTTCCCGCAACGCCTTGCAGTATCCTTCCGCCGAGGCTCCCGTGGGCTCCTCCGCGTGGGGAAAGGCGATTTGCGTCAGGTCGTTGGGGATCTCGGCGAAATCCGCGTCGCGGTAGCCGCCGGCCATGTGGAGGTCCTCAAGCGCAAGCCAACCCCGCAGATTGGCGCGGCGGCGAATAAGCACATCGCGGCGCGCCCGCAATTTCGCGGCCCGTGTCTCGTATTCGTCGAAGGACACGTCCCCCACTCGCGCGGATACGTGCGCTTCGCCCAGCCTTTCCTCCACGCTCGCCAGCTCAATGGCGACTTCCATCAACCGCTGCCGCAGCAGATGGTCCAACTTTTCCCGCGCCGCCTCGATCTCGTTGAGGCGTTCAAGCAGCTCCGCTTTGTTCGCGCTGCGCTCCTCGCCCTCGCCGTCTTCCCTTCCGACCTGTTCCAGCGCCGCTAGCTGACGCTCCACTTTCTTGTCCAGGCTGTACAGCACCCGCAACGGTTCAAACACGTCAATCGGAACCGATTCCCCCACCTCTTCCTGGCCCAAATCGGGCGCGGGGGGCTCGGGCAGTTCGGGCGGAGCCGCTTCGGGACTCGCTTCCCGGCTCGCACTCTTTCGCGGCAACGGTTTGCGCAGGAATTCGGGGTGATCGCGGAGATGGATCTCGCGGGCGCCTTCCGGGATCTCGCTGGCCTCGGGTACGCGGAGCTTCTGACGGCACGCCACGCACTTCCCCGGCCGGCCGTACATGGCCGGGGTCACCTTCATCTTCTTGCCGCAGATGCAGTATATCCGCAGTCGCCCGCTCTCGCCTTTCACCATAACCGTACTCCAACGCGTTCCGTTCCGATTAGACCCCCACTATTCTTTCCCGGACATGCATGGACCTTCTTACATTTATATCACATAATTCGTCAAAGTGGCGAATTTTTGGAGCACACGCCACCCAAAACCGCCTATTCTGGTGAAATAGTGGTCCCTTCCCAGTTGTTTTAATAGTCACTAACAGGCACGCGGTTTGCTGTCTCTAACCTGTGTGTCTCTCACATTGGGACTTCCGGTTCCGCCTGAATCCCCGGTTCTCCCCACCGGGGATTCTATTTACATTGATCCTCCGCTCCGCCGTGACAGGCTCCCGGATTCACTCCGATTGAATTATCGCAGAACAGCGCGGGAATCGCGAACGCAGCTCCCGCACCGCGTGTACTGCTAGCAATTTCGGCGCGCGGTGTGGTATGCTTACGCGTACAAAATTCACGCGGAAAAGGCGTTCATAACTGGGGAGGAGACGTCTCTTTGGCTACGGTGCTTATCACAGGCGCGGCGGGGTTCATCGGCTCGCATCTCGCCGAGCGGCTGCTTGATCGCGGCGATCACGCCGTGGGAATCGACAACTTCAACACCTACTACGACCCCGCCGTCAAGCGCCGCAACATCGCGCGCGCCGCCGAATCGCCCCGGTTCCGCCTCCACGAGACGGACATCCGCGACGAGGACGCCCTGCGCGCCGTGTTCGACGATACGCGGCCGGACATCGTGGTCCACCTCGCCGCCCGCGCGGGCGTCCGGCCGTCCCTAGAGGATCCCAACCTTTACAACCGGGTCAACGTCATCGGCTCGCAACACATCCTCGACGCCTGCCGCCAATGGCCCCCCTCCCACCTCGTGTTCGCCTCCAGCTCCTCCGTATACGGCGGGAGCACGGCCGTCCCCTTCCGCGAGGACGACCCCGTGGCCACGCCCATCAGCCCCTACGCGGCCACCAAACGCGCCAACGAACTCATGGCCCACGTCTACAGTGACATTTATGGGCTCAAAGTGACGCTTTTGCGTTTCTTCACCGTCTACGGCCCCCGCCAACGCCCCGACATGGCCATCCACAAGTTCACCCGCCTCATCGACGCGGGCGAACCCATCCCCATGTTCGGCGACGGCTCCACCCGGCGGGATTACACCTACATCGACGACATCATCGATGGCTTGATCAAGGCCGTCGACACGCCGTTCGCATACGAAATCTTCAATTTAGGCGAAAGCCAAACCACGGCCCTGCGCGAACTCGTGGAACAAATCGCCGCCGCGCTGGATAAACCCTTGCGCATCGATCCCAAGCCCCTGCAACCCGGCGACGTCACCATCACCTACGCCGACATCGCCAAGGCGCGGGACTTGCTCGGCTACAACCCGCAAACCCCCGTCGCCCAGGGGCTGACGAAATTCGTCCAATGGTACCGCGAACACCAACAGGCCGCGGCGGCGAAATAGATTGGCGCCAAACTTGCTC
>JAWOFY010000112.1:0-4560 GCA_046497285.1 Candidatus Hydrogenedentota bacterium | reverse complement strand
CCATAATTTCTTCAGGATCTTTAACAAGATTTCCTTCTCTAAGTTTCAATAATAGCTTGGTTCTGGAGATGCCATGTGTTCACGAGCATGTTCTTGGTGGGATTTGCTGGGGTCATCGCCTTCTCGATCATCTACAACAGCACGGTTGTGTCGTTGCTGGAACGTCAGCGCGAATTGGCCTCGCTTCGCGTGCTCGGATTCACGAAGCAAGAAGTCGGCGCGATCCTATATCAAGAGAATTTCCTTCTCGGCGGCATTGGAATCTTGCTTGGGATACCCTTCGGCGTTTTTCTCGGGCAGAGTTTTCTCCGCACGCTGGAGACGGAAATGTACCGTATCCCCTATTATGCGGAGACGAGTAGCTTTGTCTTGACTACCGTTCTTATCGCAGGTTTTATTGTGTTAGCGAACCTCGCGGTGCGGTGGCGAATTCAACGGCTGGACATGGTTGAGGTCTTGAAATCGCGGGAGTGATTCTATGAACAGGAAACGGCTGATGCAGGGCGCGGCCGGAGGGTTGGCAGTCCTGTTGCTTTTTGTGTGGCTCCGGCCCACGCCCATGGAGGTTAGCATTGAGCATGCCGAACCTCGAATGGTGCGCGAATACATCACCGAAGACGCCAAGACAATCCTTGCCCACGACTATCTCGCCACCATGCCCGTTAGCGCCAGGGTGACGAAGTTCCCGTGGAAAATCGGGGATCGCGTCGAGGCGGGGGCTCGACTGGTTTATGTGGACACGCATCCACACGAACAAGAGATCCGCAAACTTGAGTCGACCATCGCCCAGACGCGCGCGCGAATCACCGGCGTGGATGTGGCCAAGCCAAAAGCCGAGGAAATCGAGAGCGCCCGTTTACGCGGCGAAGAGATGGCGGACGCGTTGGCCATGGCCGAGCGCGAAGAGAATGTGGCGCGGGTGGATCTCGAGCATGCCCAGCGCGAATATCAGCGCGTGGCCCGCCTCTACGACGAAGAGGTCGTCAGCGAATCCGCCTACGACGATGCCCGGCGCGCCTTGGACTCCGCCGAGCAGATGCATGAGCGGGCGCAACTCGCTGTGGACTCCGCCGAAAAGGCCCAGCGGGCGGCGAAACTCGCCTACCAACAGCTTCGTGACTCCATCGACGACAACGAGTATCTCCGCGAAGCCTATCGGTACGAGATCGATTCCCTCGAAGCGCAACTCACCGTTCTCAACGAGGACCGCGAACGCCTTGACATGCGCGCCCCCTTCGAGGGATACATCCTTGAAGAATACATCGACGAAGATCGCCCCTTGGCGGCGGGGGAGCCCGTGGTGAGGTTGGGCGACTTGCAGAGCATTGAAATCGAGGCGGAAATCTTGTCCGAGGAGATTGGCCAAGTCGAAGAGGGCGCGGAAGTGGTGCTCAGCGGCCAGGCGCTTCGAGACGGGGAAGCGCGCGGTGAAGTGAAGCGCATTTATCCCCACGGTTTCACGACCACCTCCGCGCTGGGCATCGAGGAGCAACGCTTTATTGTACGCATCGCCTTCGACAACAACGAGTTGAACCTGCGTCCCGGCGCGAGTCTCGACGTGGACATCGTCGCCGCCGAGGCGGACAACGTCATCGCCGTCCCCGAACGCGCCATCTTCCGCCGCGACGATGAATGGCATCTGTTCAAGGTTGAGAACGGCCGCGCCGTCCTAACCGCCGTCAGCGTGGGCCTGCGCAGCATGGAATGGGCCGAAATCCAGGACGGCGTCGAAGAAGGCGCCGCCATCATCGCCGATCCCAGCAACGATCTCGAAGACGGCATGGCCGTGCGGCCGGAGTAGGGGTTTGTGTCCCCGGATTACGCAATCAGCGCCTCCCGGTGACCTACCGCCATCCCTCTGGCGCGTGTGTGAACTCGGGACTTGCGCATCAGGCCTATCTCAGGCCGCCATTGACAGTCCTCTTGGTCATGGTTTACAATCGGTGCAATATGGGCACTATTGTAAACTGCGTGTCCCGAGGGAGACCACATGAACGGAGAACGGATCCGGTTAGCCCGGAAGAAGGCGGGACTCTCGCTAAGGGACCTGGCTGCCAAGATGGAGGGTTTGGTGTCCGCCCAAGCGATTGGGAAGTATGAGCGGGGTGAGATGGCGCCGGGTTCGGAGGTAAGCCTGGCGTTAAGTAAGGCCCTTGGGGTGAGCATGTATTACTTATCAGCGCCGCAACAGGTGGAGTTGGGCGAGCTTGAATTTCGAACCAAGGCGAATACCAGCGCCAAGGATCGGGCGCGCGTGGAAACCGAGGTGTTGGAGTGGGTGGAGCGGTATCTGCAAATTGAGGAGATTCTGGGAGAGGGGGGTGGATGGAAAGCGCCAGAGGGAATGCCCCGGCGGATAAGCAGTTTGGAAGAGGCCGAAGACCTTGCGGAGGAATTGCGGCATTCGTGGGATCTGGGAATAGACCCCATTGTAAACATGACTGAGCTTTTGGAGGAAGGCGGGATCAAGACGCTTCTGGCGGATTTGCCAGGCAAAGTTTCGGGGTTTACGTGTTTGGTCAAGAGCGGGAGAGGAGAACAAAAAACTCCCGTCATCGTGGTCAACCGGGGACAGACCTTGGAACGCCGGCGATTCAACATGGCTCACGAGCTGGGGCACAGGGTCATCGATTCGGAAAGTGTGGGAGAGATGGAGAAGCTGTGTCACCGGTTTGCGGGCGGCTTTCTTGTAAACCGGCGTCATCTCATGAAGGAGATCGGGCAACGGCGAAGCGCCTTGGGAGTGCGCGAGATTCTTGACTTGAAACGCCATTACCGGGTGTCCGCCGCCGCTCTATTGCTGCGCCTTCAGCAGACCGGCATCCTTGGCCGCCGCACGGTTCAAAAGGCTTTTCAGACCTTCGCGAGACAGTGGCGAAGCGTGGAACCCGAACCGCTGGAGGATCCCGAAGACAAACCAAGCCGTGATGAAGAGCCAAGACGCTTTGAACGCTTGGTGTACCGCGCGGCGGCCGAAGACATGATTTCGCTGTCAAAAGCGGTGGAACTCCTGCGCGCGCCTCTGGCGGAGGTGGAGGCCGGATTGAGGGGCGTGGCGCATGCGGATAATCGTCGCCGATAGCTGCGCGCTGATTGACTTGAAAAAAGGCGGATTGCTGGATATCTTTGAGACGGCTGCGGGAATAAGAGCGCGTGAGACGGGGTGGCGGCCGCTCACCGGCGGCGGGCGAGGAGGAAGAAACAGTCGCTCAGACGGGGATTTAGAGCGGCGGCGGTGGAGCGGAGCAGGCCCTTGAGCGGGTTGACCGGAGGGTTGTGCATGGCGTAGCGCCGGGCCACGAGTTCGAAGCGGTCCTCGAGGAGGCTCTCGGCTTCCTCGGCGGTGTAGAACACGCTGCAATACTCCATGGGGGCCTTGTCGCTCAGGGCATTGTATTCGTTGAACCAGCGGAAGGGGTTGTGTCCCGCCAAGGCGTCAAGACGCCGGCCGAGCGATACGGCGTTGGGCGCTTCCAGCACGAGCCAGCCCCCGGGCCGGAGGACGCGCTCAATTTCATTGCGGGCGAAACGGGGGTTGTAGAGGTGTTCAATGACGGAGGCGAAGAGGACCAGGTCAAAGAACTCGCTGGGGAAGGGGAGTGGTTCGCGATCGATGTCGCAGGTTTCCGTTTGAACGCCGCGTGCGCGGCCCGCCTCGACGTCTTCGCCCTGGTCCACGGCGTACAAGCGGGTCACGAAGTTTTCTTGCAAGGGCCTCCCTAGATCCGCAACGTCGCCGCCTCCGCCCACGTCGAGGCCACGTTCGAGCACATGGGAGATATGCTCCCGCAGCAACTCGAGCATGGTCCTGCGCCGTGTGGCGTGAAACCGCTGATAGTCCTCCCGCGACGCGTGCATCCCCATGAATCATGTCTCCCTTGAGCCGGTTTACGCCTGATCGTCCGCCTGCCCGGGCGCGTGAGTGGCCAGCGCCGTGGCCAGTACATCCACCGCCGCCGCGCCCGCCTTGTTCAGCATTCGGGCGCATTCCCGCACCGTGCCACCCGTCGTGACGACGTCGTCGATGAGTAAGACGGTCCGGCCTTTTACCTCCCCGCTGACGGCGAAGGCGCCGCGCACATTATTCCGCCGTTGTTCAGGCGTCTGCAAGCGGCTCTGAACCTTGGTGGGCTTTTGCCGGGCGAGGACATGCTCCACGCGCGCTTTAGGAAACAAGGGCTCCAGTTCGCGCCCTAACAAGGCCGCTTGGTTGAAGCCCCGTTCGCGTTGCCGGACGGGATGCAGCGGTACGGGAATCAGCATGTCGTAACACGCCGTGTCTAGCTCGCGTTCGGCCATGTCCGCCATGAGTTCCGCCAGAGGCCCCGCCAGCCGTTGGCGGCCGCGAAACTTCAGCCAGCGGATAGCCTCGCCGACGGCCTCATCGTAATAGGCCGCGCCGAGGATTTGCCGGGTGTGGCGGTTGCGGGGTTTCATGGCGCGGCACGTGGCGCACGGGAAGTTCTGGATGGCGCCGAAGCCCACGGTTCCCTTATGGGGACGGCCGCACAGCGAACAGAACGGCCGAGTGATCCGGGGGCTTCGGCGCCATCCAGAACT
>JAWOFY010000082.1:0-3435 GCA_046497285.1 Candidatus Hydrogenedentota bacterium | reverse complement strand
TGCCCCCCCAGCCACTCGTCGGCATCTTGCGAACCCCAACAAGCAGGTTGGGTCAAACCCCGTTAGACTTGGCTATTTCATTCTTCACTTCATTTAGTCGAGCGACGGCCAGACAACTTCGCCGCGCCGCTGGGCGTCAACGTCCTCGTACGAGCCCAAGAACTCGGAATTGGCGTCGAGCCAGACGATGATCCGCCGTCTTTCTTCATCGCTAAGCCGCACGCCGTAATGGCTCTCATCAAGGTACTCCGTCAGCTTGGCCTCACGTGCGCCGAAGCGGCCGGCTTCGGTGCGGGCTCCACCGCGGGGCCAAGGATTATTGAACGAACCATTCGCCACATCATAGAAGAAGCCGAAATCGCTGGCAAGGTTGGTATACGAACGGCTAAAACCGTGCGGTCCATCGATCTCGCCGCTCAAGTCGAGCGCCCCTTCTTGCTGGTGGCAGTCCACGCAATTTTGGTCAAGCACCGGTTGGACGAGCCGGGGATAGTTAAACGGCCGCGACCCTTCGGGCTCTGGCGTGAGTTGCGAAGGAGAACGTTGCAGGGCCAGCGGCGTCGTGGACAGCGGAGCTTGGGTTTGGGCCGGACTGTGAACTGGGACCGAGTGCCGGTATTCGTGGCAGCCTTGACAACTGAGATGCTCGCCGGGATGGACGTACGTGGCCGAGCGCATCGACTGCACCGCCATACCCTCTTCATCCAACGCCTGGAAATAGATCGTCTTGCCCACCGGCGCCTCGAAGTACGCGCTGCCATCCTCTTCCACGGGTACCGTGCCGAGGACGGCGCGGGCATTGGTCTGTTGGCCCGCCCCGATGCGCGGATCATTCGGGGCTGGGGTGGTCTTTGGCAAGGCCTGGATGATCCGCAGCGCATCGATCCTCGTCCCTTCCGGCCAGTCGAACTGGCTGTCGTACACATTCATCACGCTGATCGTCGCCTCTGTCTCGGCATCCGTTCCGCCCCGCGCGGTCTGTCGCGGGATGACGGGGGGCTTCGGCCGTGGCCGAAGGGGCATCGGCGCATAAGCGGAGATGCTGGGGTCACGGTAGATCAGCTCGCGGTTGCCGTCGCGGTCCATCCAGTAAATGCCGCGATTGTACGCGTCGCGGCCTTCCTCGTCCTTTGCGCCGTCGTAGACCACTAAGTAGTCGTCCTCGCTCAACGGCCAAGGGGTCCCGTAGACCATCGTGTCGGCCTCGACGCCTTCCGCCTCGGGGAAGGGAACCTCCGGCGTAAGCCGCTCCACTTGCGACATCGCCCCGTCGTCGGGACCACGAGGATCGATGAGCACCAGGGAACCGAACTCGTACCCGTGGTGCGCGGCGGCCACGCCCACGTAGCGGCGCGAACCCGGAATGGCGCGAGTCTGCATCGTCATCCACGGCCGGCCTTCGCGGCCCGTCTCCCGGCTGGGATAGTTGCCGTGAATGGCGCGGCCGTCGCGGCCGTCGGGATAGGTGATCCATGGGTGGTGGGCCACGTTCGTATCACGGTCCACGTAATCCCAGCGCGTGTAAATGATCATGCCGTCGTGGGTAACGCTGGGGTTCCACTCTTGCGTTTCGTGGTAGCTCAAGGTGTGGATGTCGCTACCGTCGGGCTCCATCGCATGCAAGGTGTACACCGGACAATGCCGTCCGCAACGCAAGTACGCCCAGTGCTCTTCTCCCCCACGGCGTTCCGACATGAAAGCGACGCGGCCATCGGGCAGCACGCAAGGATCGAAGTCGTTCCGAGGACCGCCGGTGAGTTGCGCCAAGCCTGACCCATCCGCATTGACACGGAAGATGTGAAAGCTGGCCTCCTCTGTCCAGTGCGTATCCTGGCCAGGCGTGCTCGAAGGTTCTCCCTTGCCTTGCGTGTAAGGGAAATAGATGGTCTGCCCATCGAAATGCACGTCGGGCCGGCCGAAGGCGCCAGGCTCCAGCCGCTCTCCCTCCAGCTGGCCCTGTTCGACCACCGAATCGTCCAATAGGTTCGTTAACCGCGGCTGCTCGCCGAACGGATTCTCCAGCACGAAAAGCCCGCCACCGGGGATGGCGTTGAACCCATAGTATTGGTCCACCATGTGAAACACCCCGCCTGGATCGTGGCGCTTAACGAACAGCAAGCGGTCGATTTCGGTCAGCGCCGGGTTGGTCCAGGCAATCTCGCGCAGAAGTTGGCGGCTGGCCATGTAAATCTCGCGCCGCGTCTCGACGCCAATGTCCGCCTCGGCGGCCAGCTCCTCCACCTTCCCGGTCAGATCCCCCAACTCGCCGGTAAGCGGCGCCAGTTGCGCCGGCTCCGCCTCACCCTCAAGCCGGGCGGCCAATCGCTCCGCGCGCGCCAGAACTTCCCGCGTGTGCGCGATCGCGAACTTGTTCCCGGGAAGCCGATGCCCCTGCGTACCGGGGTGCGAATACGGGCCCACGCTCTTCTGGTCGGCCGGTTTGCCCAGGGCGATATTGGTCTCCGAGTCATCCGCCGGGTACACCTCCACCTCCACCAAGGCGAAGGAGCAATTTCCAGGCACCCTCAACCGGACGACCCGCGCATCCATTGCTTCCTCAAACGCGACAGTCAACGGATCGTCCTCGGCTTCGCCGTAAAAAAGGCTCCCGTCGTGCTCGTAGACTAGGCGGAAATCCTCCGGCGCGCTCTCTTCCGGGCTCTGTTCCGAGACAAGAACCTGGATATCCCGGGTGCGACCTTCATGCCCCCCGGTCCGGTTGTAGACCACGACGCGGTCCAGGCGGCGGACCTCTCCCAAGTCAACCTGCCACCAGGGATCCACTTCGTTGCTGGCGGTATGAAAGCCGAAGTCGCTGGTCTTCACGCCGTCCACCGCCCCCGAGGCGTCCTGCGCCGTGGAAGCTTCACCCGAAAAATCGCGTTCGGCTTGGAATTGGCGATCGTCGTGAATCCAAGCGTCTTCCACCAACGCTGGCAAATCGCTAACGGGCGTCCCCACCTTCTCGGCGTCCTCTGGCGCTTTGCCTGCCCAAACCGCAAGGGCGAATCCGCCAACCGCCAGAAACGCCAATCCCCCAGCCAGCACAACCGTGGCCGTGCGCCCAGACTTGTCTGCTCCCAAAATGTGCTTCCACATCCTCGTTTCCCTCGCTTTTCCGTAGCGCACCCTATCATCCACGGCTTCCGTCTTTCGCAAGATCCGCTTGCGGCTTGCCGCGGACATCATCCGATTGTGCTGGGGCAGAATATGCTTTGGACAGGTTGACTCCCGGCCAATTCCGTCCTCGCGATCTTCAGTGGATTTGAGAATAACCAAGTTTGCGCCATTTGTTCAAATCCTTGGTTGCAGGGTCAAGCCCCTCAAGAAAAACGAGCCAGTACAGCGACTTGCAGAAGTCCCATTTTAGCGGAGAAATCTTACCAAAAAAAATCGCTGGATAGTGCTCGAAATAGTCAGTATTGCGGTCTATTT
>JAWOFY010000001.1:0-6004 GCA_046497285.1 Candidatus Hydrogenedentota bacterium | reverse complement strand
CTATTTAGAATTTTTAGATAAAAATAATAATCCAGTAGCTTTGAATACACCAGGAACAATTCTTGTGACAAAATTGTATGGTACCGGAACCCCAGTTATTAGATACAACGGACTAGAAGACTATGTGACACCAATTGATTACAATCCGCGACATGCGCACTATCCCCAATCTCCAGATCGCTTATGTCGAGTTCCAGATACCCCGGCACGTTCGCGGGAAGACATTCAACCTCGACTTCGCGCAACTGATAGTCGAGCACTCCGCCTTCGGTGAGCCCTTTGGCCTTGCCTTCCAAGTGGACGGGCACGAAGGTTGTGATCTTCCGGTCCAGGCGAATGCGTTGAAAGTCAACGTGCAGCACATCGCCCCGCAGGGGGTGATGTTGAATCTCGCGTAGCATGGCCGGGCCGCCCTTATCTGGGGCGTTGTCCATCTTCAGTTCGACCACCGCGTGTTCGCCGCCCGCTGCGTGAAGCAGGCGGATAAATTCGCGCCCATCCAACGATATGCTGACGGCGTCGTGGCCTTCGCCATAAACAACGCCTGGGATGCGGCCCGCCGCGCGTTCCTTGCGAGCGGCTCCTTTCTTGCGGCTCGTGCGCACCTTGGTGTCGAGTGTTTGCAGCTCCATGGGGGATCACCTCCGAAAATAACATGTAGTAGACGCGCACACCTTGTCGCGTCCAATTCCAGAAAGCGGCCGGAAGCCGCTTTCATCGCGTACTTTACTTAAACAATATACTGATGGATTCTTCTTCGTGAATGCGCCGGATCGCTTCGCCGATGAGCGGTGCGAACGGCAATGCGCGGATCTTCTGGCTCGCTGCCGCGTCGGGGGACAGCGGGATGCTATCGCCGAACAGGACTTCACTCAACGCCGAATTGTTAATGCGCTCGACCGCGTCCCCGCTGAGCACCGCGTGGGTGGCGCACGCCATCACATCCACCGCGCCTTCTTCCTTCAAGGCGTTCGCCGCCCGCACAAGCGTGCCCCCTGTATCGATAAGATCATCGAAGATCATGGCGTGCCGGCCTCGAACATCGCCGATGACGTTCATGACTTCCGACTCGTTCTCCTTGGGCCGCCGCTTATCCACGATGGCGAGCGGCGCCTCAAGCCGGTTGGCCACTTCGCGCGCGCGTTTAACACTGCCCGTGTCAGGTGAGACTATGACCATGTTTTCCGGCCGTTTGCCCTCGCGCTTCAGAAGGTGATCCACGAAGGTCTTCTCGCTGTTGAGATGATCCACGGGGATGTCAAAAAAGCCCTGGATTTGGCCGCAATGCAGGTCGAGCGTCAACACACGGTTTGCTCCAGCCGCCACGAGGAGGTTCGAGACGAGCTTTGCCGTAATCGAGACGCGCGGCTTGTCCTTGCGGTCTTGCCGAGCGTATCCGAAGTACGGCAACACCGCCGTCACCCGGTCCGCCGAAGCGCGCCGTGCGGCGTCAATCAACGTGAGCAATTCAAACAGGTGGTCGTTCACCGGCGGGGAGGTGCTGTTGACAATGAACACATCCCGGCCCCGGATGTTCTCGCCTATTTGAACCCGCGTTTCTCCATCGCTGAACGCGCCCACGTACGCCTCGCCCAACGGAATGCCCAGGTGAGTGCAAATGCCCTTAGCCAACGCAACCGATGCTCGTCCAGAGAAGATTTTCATTTCTTTATTGTAAGCCACGGTAATGCGAACTGTACCCCTCGCTTAAAAAGTGGCTGGGGCGGCAGGATTCGAACCTGCGCATCCCGGGACCAAAACCCGGTGCCTTACCCCTTGGCTACGCCCCAACACATAAACTGGCAAGCGCTTGGCGCGAGGCAAGCGCGAATGGTCTGGGAAATACTGGGAAGCTTATTTGGCTTGTAAAGCGTACGCTCTTAGCCAAACGCAATGAAGTATAGCAATCGCGCGCGGCTGGGATCAAGCCGGCGCCGCCCATTTAAGAAGCAGCGCCACGCGTTTCGTCAAAAAGCCGGTCCTTTTTTCACTCTCTATGCTCTTTAGGGTAGGGCGGGAGCGTGCTCAGGCGCGGATCCTCGACTGGACCGCCCACGGTGAAATGATACAGTGACTGAAAACGGCGGCCGGTGATCCCGGCCACTTCATGAACCGTGTCATCAAAAAACGCGCCGATGCCCGTGCCGCGCAATCCCGCCGCCTCGGCCTCGATATAGAGTATCTGTCCGATCAGGCCCGTTTCCCAGAACAGGCGCCGGTAATACCAAGGGCCGCGCCGTTGAAGCGGTTCCTCGAATTCCGCGAGCATCCCGGCACTGAAGGCGCTTTCACCCGCGATGTCTTGGAGCAAGCTTACTTGCGTGGCCAGTTCCTCACACACGCCCTGCGCCAAACGGTACAAGGGTACGCCCTCCGGCTGTCCCTCGGCCGGGGTCCATTCGAAGGCGCCTTCACAGGCCTGGCGCAATTCATGTTCCCCGTGCTCGGAGCGGGGCAGGATGTACACGCCGGGTAGCAGGTGCTCCACGCGATGGACGAATAGCAACAGGTGAACACGCGGCGTGTCCGGCAGGCCCTCGAGCGGGGGGCTTGGATGACCGGGCATGAGCCGCTGAAGCATGGTGTAGAACCGTTCCCGGGAAATGCCGGAAAGCCCGTCCATGGCGACCGCGCTGCGGCGTTGCAGGATGATGGCGCGGGCGCTCAACCCGCATGGCTCCTGCGCGCCTTGGCGCGAATCATCGGCTCGGCGAAGGGACGCCGGACCCAGCGGTTCCGAGGGTTTGCGGCACGCTTCCGCCGCGTCATCAATGAGGCTCCACTGCACGTGCTCCTCGCTCAAGCGGCAGGCCCGGCCTTCCCAGTCACCCGCGCCTATCGCCGCCACGGCGTCGCGAGGCAAGGCCAAAGGAAGCTCAACGTCTTCGCGGCAGGGGACCACGGCCGCGATGAGCGCGGGTTTTTCCCGCTCCTCCGGGGGGAATTCGGACTCGCGATCCACACCCATCAGCGCGGCTGCATCCTCATCGCCGAGCCCCCGCAGCCACACGCACCGCCAACCCAGCATGGCCGCCGCGAAACTCAGCGCACTCAAGGCATGGCCCACGTCGTGCTGACAATAGCGGTAGGCCCGCTCCCCATACTTCCAGGCCTCCCGCCAAATGATGGACGTCAATCCCGCAAGGAACGTCCCGTTGGGAAAACCGGCCGTGAGCCGCGCCCACAGTTCGGGAGAGAACGCCGTGCGGCGTTCGAGGCCATGGGTGTCCGGCGCGTAATGGTATACCGCGGGGGCCGCGTGAAGGCCTTCAAGGGGCGGCGCGATGAGGTAGCCCTCGGTGGGGTGGAGATTGCCGCTGCTCGGATTGCATCGCAACGCCCACCGATGCCCTTTGTACGCTTTCCAAGCGGACACGGCGAGACTGCACTCCAAGAAGTGGGCCAGGTTTCCGGCCGTCATGGGAGCGGGGGATAGGGCCTCGGGACGGTAAAGGTCCTCGTAGGGCGGCGTCTCATCGCTTTCCGCCAACGGAAGCCCGATGTATTCCGCCCCCTCGAAACGCCGGAACGGCTTGGGCTGCTTCGCCCAGTCCAGATACCCCGGCCCGCGCGACGGGCGGGTGGGATGATGCTTGGTTGTTTCGTGGTAGCCCATAACAACGTCAAGAGACGAACGGGATGTGCCTGCCATAATGGGTTACCTTTAGTGAAAGCCCGCGGGGCTTGCGCATGTTCTTCGTTTGGTTCTGGACGCATTCCAAGCAACCGCGCCGAACTCAATCGAATTCCGTGGGCAAGTCCCGGTTGCGGAAATGCTGGACCATGAGCGCGATCTGGCTGGTCGTGACGCGCGAGGCCGACAACGGGGGAAGGGAATCCTCCGCAAAGAACTCGGCGCCGCCCGTCTCGTGACTTGTGGCGGCTTCGCCCCCTTGAAGCTCGCAGATGAAGAAAAGCTTATAGACGTGAAACGGCATGGGCGGGTGATGGCCTTGCACGGTGCGATCGTGAAGCGCGGCAAGCTTAACCGCTTTGGCCCGAAAACCGGATTCCTCCGCGATCTCGCGCTCCACCGCGAGGGACGGGGATTCGCAGGGATCCGCCCAGCCTCCGGGTAAGGTCCAGCAGCCGTCCGCCATTTCCTTCACGAGAAGGACGCGATCGTCCCGGAACACCGCTCCGCGCACGTCCACCTTCGGCGTGGCGTATCCGTGCTCCATCGCGAATAGTTCCTTTACCTTGGACATGGGCGTTTCGCCGCCCCAGGCCATCATTTCAGCCGCGACTTCCCCGACGGCTTCGTAGCGTTCCCGATCATACTCGGAATCGCTGTAGTGAAGCCCGTTCTGGGCCATTGCTTGTAACTGCTTTGCCCACGCCAGCCAACGGGGTTCCATTGAGCTGATTGTCCTTTCCCGTGTCACCGCTTGTCTATTGGCTAAAACGAGCACGGTACCATGAACTTCGGCGCCTTGGCAAAATGGCCTCAAACCCCTCCTCGCGCTCTTTAACTTGTAGTGTGACGCGTTCGCGTGAAACCAGTGACCGCCTCCAAAGCGGGGCCGATGCCTCTGTTGGGCTTGCACCGCCCCCATACTATTGCCTATGATGCTGGATATTGGATGATGACACGCTGCAAGGCTGGGACGGAAAGCGTGCTCTCGCCCCCACGATCGGGGCGGCGTAACTTTGATGACATAGAAGGAGAGAATATATGAGTATGGAAAGGCGCATTCCGGAAATCGGCCGGCGCAGCTTTTTGAAGGGCGCGGCGGCCGCATCAGCCGGAATAGCGCTCGCCAGCCGCATGTCCGTGGCGAGCGCGGAAGAGGGGGAGTTTGATCGGTTCCCGAGGGGCGTCATTCACCGGGACCTGCCGGAAGGGGACCTCGAGGACCAGTTGGCTCTCGCAGCGGAATGCGGGTTTGAAGGCATCGAGTCCAATACGGTGGACAGCGTCGATGAAGCCAAGCGTATGGCCGACGTGGCGCAAGAGGCGGGCATTGAGCTTCATTCCATCATGTTTGGCGGATGGGGCAGCCCGCTTTCCCATCCCGACGAGGAGGTGGCCCGGCAAGGCCGGCAGGAACTCGAGCACTGCATAGAAACGGCCGAGGCCATGGGAGCGGGGGCCGTGCTGCTGGTGCCGGCAATAGTGAATGCGGAAACGCGCTACGTCGAGGCTTGGGATCGTTCGACGCGCCACATTCGCGAGGTGCTCCCCGTTGCCGAAGACCTAGGGGTTGTCATTGCCGTGGAAAATGTCTGGAACAATTTCCTGCTGAGTCCACTTGAGTTCGCGGAATACGTCGACCAATTTGAGAGCCCGTACCTTCAAGCCTATTTCGACGTCGGCAACATAGTGGCCTACGGTTGGCCCCAGGACTGGATCCGGACCTTGGACGAACGGATTGTGCGCGTGCATTACAAGGATTTCCAGCGGGACGGGCGGAATTTTGTGAATCTTGGCGAAGGCGACGTCGATTGGCTCGAAGTCCGGCGCGCGTTGGAAGAAGTCGGGTTCGATAGCTGGGTCACCCCAGAGGTCGGCGGTGGCGACGAAGCCTATCTCACTGACCTTGCGGAACGCATGCATCGTATCAACGTGGGAACCTCTCCGCTGGGATAAGGTCTCTCCGGAGGAATAAAAAGAGCAGGAATAGTTACAGAAAGGAGCCATGATGAGCCACAAAGGAATCACACGCCGATCGTTCCTAGCGAGTTCGGCCGCCGCGACGGCGGGCTTGGCGTTGGCCCCGCGCATCGGGGCGCAGAGTCCAAATGACAAGCTTAATATTGCGGCGATTGGGGCGGGCGGCCGCGGGGGGGCCAATCTAGACAATTGCCGAAGCGAGAACATCGTCGCCCTGTGCGATGTGGATGAGCAGCGCGCGGGTCAGGCCTTTAACGACTGGTCTGACGCTGCGCGGTACGCGGATTACCGGGTGATGCTGGATGAGATGGCCAACGAGATCGACGCCGTACTCATTTCCACGCCGGACCACATGCACGCCAAGGCCGCTTTGGCATGCATGCAGTTGGG
>JAWOFY010000451.1:0-3108 GCA_046497285.1 Candidatus Hydrogenedentota bacterium | reverse complement strand
GTTGTCACAAATAAATTCATCCCGTAGGGATGACAGATGGTAGCTGGGGGGGTGATCTGATCCCGCGTGCGATAGCATGCGGGCGATACCCCCCGGAAACGATGCCTCTCCTATACCGATCCTGATAAGGGTCGCAGAACCGTGTGGCATCCGGCTGCTGCGACCCCTGCCGGGGTCATTGGAGTGGGTAGGCATGCGATCCAGGGGTATCCGCGCGCTGCGCGCGCTTCAACCCCTGGCTACCATCTGTGACCCCGTTGGGGTCTTTCAAACGAGTAGTAGATTCGAGACCACACAAAGCGGCGCGGACGTGGAATCGTTCCTTATCCGCGCCGCTTGCGCTTTCTCTTGTGATCGCTCAGGCGCTTACTTCTTTACCTTGAGCACATCGTGCCCCTTCCCTTGAGCGATGGCGGGGGTGTAGGTCTTGAGGCTGTTTTGCACCGAGGGATCGGTCAAATCGATTGTCTTCTCCTCCTCGGCCGCCATGTAGGCGGCTTGGCACAGCTTGGTGATTTCAAGGCCATACTCCCAGTTCAACAGGGCGTCGCGGCCTTGGAGAAACGCCGCCCGCGCATCCGAGAACTCGTCGTTATACCCGTAGAGGTCCGGCTCATTGGGATGGACCGTCAACAGACCCCGCGACGCCGTCGACTTCTCCAGCGCGGTCTCCGCATCAGCCACGGCCTCGGCCGCCTCATCGCCCACGAACAGAGTCATCGGCGACAGGAGCGTGTTGACCTCGAAGGCGTAGCCTGGCCCAAGCCCGTCCATCATGAGGCGCAGACCCTGCTTGTCGTACATCCACGAATTGGTGAACTGCGCCTTCACGAGCTGACCCGTGTCCGGATTCTCGAAGGTGACCATGCCCGTGGCGAAGTCTTCCGCCGGTGTCTTGGCGTAGTCCACGCCTTGGGCGTCGAGCAGCTTCTTGCGCCAGCGGGGCAGGCCCCACTTGAGCAAGGCGGTCTCCGCGCTTATTGCGGTCGGCTTCAAGAAGGTGACGGGCTTGTCGTGGGGCGTGAGCACGTACCACGACACGGCGATGCTGTGGCACCCCATGTCGGAGAGCACGCCGCCTCCCTGGCGGGTCGGATCCCAAAACCAGGGCGAGTGAGGTCCCGCATGCTCCTCGGCCGAGCGGGCCAAGGCGATCGGCCCCATGGCGGCTTCTTGCGGAGCCAGCTGGGGCTTCTGTGTCTGGATGGACTTCATATGGATCTGGTTTTCAAAGTAGGCGGTGGGCAGCTTCATTTCCTTAGCGAGCTTGACCAGCTCTTCCGCTTCCGCCACGGTGCGGCCGAGCGGCTTCTCGCAAATGAGTCCCTTGAGCTGCGCGCCCGCCTTCACCGCCTCGGCCACCTCGCCCACGCGTTCGACCCGCGCGAAGTTCGGAGCGAGAATGGCCACGGCGTCGCAGTTGTCGCACAACTCCTTCACCGTCGAACACACTTTGCAAGGGCCAAGCCCTTCCGTTGTGGCCCAGTCCGCCAAGGCTTCGGCGCCTTCGGGAGCGGTCACGGCCGAGATCTGGACGCCGCGCACGGATTTGAGCGCTTTACCGAGAAAGCCCGCGATAAATCCGGCGCCAATGAATCCTACTCGCAATGTTTCCATAGTCTTGGTTCCCCATAGGTTGGTTTATCCGTTCAGCGCAAACTACGGCGAAGAGTATACCCCCACTCCGGAACAGGCGCAACCAGCGTATCGCAATGGTCTCCATTGGGTTTACATTAAAGATATAGGCATAACGCAGTAGCTTGGGCCAATGCTCCCGTGGAATTGCGCCTACTAAGGTGACAGCCTTGAAACAACGGGCATATCATCTTCCGCAAGCCGCCGGGGTATACGCCGCGTCCATGGCCGTAGCCCGCGGAGTCCGTGTAGTGCTTCCGACCGGGTTATGTACAGACTTCTCGCAGACGCGGTGGACTAAAGATTTCGCGGAAGCATTCCGCCTATGGTATGGTGGCACGTAAGGCTGGCTGTTTTTTCTTGTCCTGTGGATGCAAATATGCTATAAACATACTTGAAAGCCCGCGAAACCCGTGGTAGAATGCAATTGGCACTACCGAAAAGGATATCCGCGGATCTTGTGTGACCAGTTCGTGCGTGGCGAAGTTGGGTGAGGAGGTCGCGGGCAAAGCATGGTCAGTCCTGACGGAGTGTGACATAGTGGACCCTTTAGGCAACAAAAACTGACGCGGAGAAGGAGAAGACCAGTATGAAAAAGGTATTGGCAGGGGTGCTGGTGCTGGCCTTGCTCGCCATGGGCGGACAAGCGGTGGCCCAGACATCGGTTAGCAAGTGGGACGATCTAACGTGGTGGGGTAACACGGGGGCAACCCCCGAACCCCAGCCCGACGCCACACGTGACGGGTATTGGTGGTGGCCGCAGGATTCCGAACCGGCCCAAGACGAATTGTGGGGCAACCAGGGTTTGGTGTATAGCCAATGGACACAACCAGAGCCAGAACCTGACCCCGACCCGCCGGCGCCGCCACCGCCACCGGAACCGCCGGAACCCGATGTTGAGCGGGACACGCCCGTTCTGGACAACGTGCTCTTTGACTTTGACAAATCCGAGCTGCGGCCGGAAGGCATTGAGGTCATTGAAGACGTGATTGATGAACTCGAAGCCCATCCCGAGGACACCTTGGTCATCGAAGGCCACACCTGTAACATCGGGACTGAGGAGTACAACATGGGATTGGGAGAACGCCGGGCCGAAAGCGTCCATGACTACATGGTCGAGCAGGGAATTGAACCCGATCGGCTCGAGACCTTGAGTTATGGCGAGGAAGAGCCCGCGGTGCCCAACGATACGCCTGCCCAACGGGCGCAAAACCGCCGCGTGGTGTTCAATTACCAGATTGGGGACTAGGGCCTCCACCCTACAATCCACGCACATTTTACCGCCCGGCGCCCTCCTCAAGAGGCCGCCGGGCGGTTTCTATGTCTGGGCTGATGCCGTTGTTGGTGGAATCCCAAATCGCCCGATACGTCAGCCCAATCTATTCTTGCTGTCCCTATTGTGAGCGCTTGAAATAGAAACTTATACACACCCAATGGGTGAGGACGTACCGCCGGCGTCTCGCCGGCATTTAT
>JAWOFY010000242.1:0-7596 GCA_046497285.1 Candidatus Hydrogenedentota bacterium | reverse complement strand
CCCCAACGGGGTCACAGATGGTAGCCAGGGGTTGAAGCGCGCGCAGCGCGCGGATACCCCTGGATCGCATGCCTACCCACTCCAACGACCCCGGCAGGGGTCGCAGCAGCCGGATGCCACACGGTTCTGCGACCCTTATCAGGGTCGGTATAGGAGGGGCATCCTTTCCGGGGGTATCGCTCGCATGCTATCGCATGCGGGATCAGATCACCCCCCCAGCTACCATCTGTCATCCCTACGGGATGAATTCATTTGGGACAACATTTTGAGGCAGATCAGACGCAATCGGAACATCCACAAGTCCAGGGCGGACCGAGTACTCGCTCAGTACCGGCGCAACAACTCTAGGAAAGCGCGGTCGAGCTGATGGCCGTGGAACTCCTCGTAGTCCACATCTTCCCGGTTGGAATCGATGATGCCGAAGGAGCCCCGCAGGTTCCACAGCGCCCAGCCCACGCCGGCGTCTTGCCACACGGCGAGCTGGTCCTCCGCCCACCGCAACACCACATCGTGCGGCGTGTACCGGTGCGCGCCCCATTCGCCAACATGGACGCCCGTCCCACTCTGCGCAAGCGCTTTCCACGGTTCAAAATTCTGGGCCAGCCACTCCCGGTCCATCATGTCAGTACCGGTGAACGGCCTGCCGGACTCGCTGGGATCATACTGCACCACGCGTTCCCCTGGCTGCCCAAAGTCCTGTGTGGGCAACGTCAACACATGCTCGCCGCCGTTGCCGGCCGGCCGTAGCCCCAGTTCGGAGAGGGTCATCCAATCGCCTTCCTCATTCCGCAATTCGATTCGCTCCGTGCCGGCGGGGATGTCCGCCCTGTAATCGCGATTGTACATATTCTGGTAGATGTCCCATTCGTCCGCATAGACCACTTCCTCCCACTCGCCTTCGCCGGAATCCGGTTCAAAGGTGTGGTCCAGTATGGTCTCGCCGTTCGCCCGGATCACCAGCCGGGAGCGATTCGAGACTTGCCGGACGCGGACGCGCAATTGCGTGGGCTCGTCGAACCCGCCTTCAATGACAATGGGCTCGGTCCAATCGGGGCGTTGCGGCCCAAACAGACGGCCGTTCAGTTGCAAGGCGGGCCAAGCGGGCGTGGGATACGTGTCCGCCCCGCTGACCCACGACGCCCGGTAATGCGTTAGCTCCATGGGCGAATAGCCCCGCGTGGATTGTGCGAGTTGGAGTTCCCCCGCAGCCTCGACGGGATCCCGGCCCCACCCCAGCGCATCGGTAATGATGAGATGCCCGGAATCCGCCTCCCGGATGGCCTCAATCGCGCCCATCACGGCATTGAGGTACGTCTCTTCATCCACGTTGGCGGGCTCGTTCACGAGATTGAAGCTCACTTGTTCCCGCGGAATGCCGCGATAACGCCGGGCAAGCGTTTTCCATTGATAAGCGAACTGCTCTTGCGCCTCGGCGTCCTCCCACAGGTTTAACTCATGCTCGATGGCGGAGTTCACCGTGTAGCCGGGCGCGTTATGCAGATTGAGCGACACGTGAACGCCATATCTTTCGCCTAACTCGACGGCCTCGTCCACGTGTTCCAGCACGGCCTCGTCGAGATTCTGCGGGTCGTTGGCGTCTGTCCACTGCTGATAGTCCATGGGCAGGCGGACGAAATCGAAGCCCCACTCGCTAATCCACTGGAAATCCTGTTCCCGAAACCGCTCGTTGCGATAGAACTTTTCGAGTAGGTTAAAGCCCCGCCATCTAGGCAGCGCCCGCCACGAAGGGGCTGCGTCCGCCGCTCCAGCCCGGCCCATTCCCGCCGCGGCCATGCCGGCCGCCGCCATGCTCGCCAGAAACGTCCGCCGCTTCATAGCCTTGTATCCTCCATCCTATCTATCGACCGAAATCACAAAGTGGGAAATCCCGAGACGCACTATGCCACAAGGCTTCGCTCCCTTACAATGCGGCGGTGTTGGCAAGACAGAAGGGCCAAGACGCGCTGTCAGGGGGCGGCCCTGGACCACGCCGGCGCGCATTGTTAAACTCGCGTCGCGACCCCAAGGGGGAAACCCAATCCGGCGCCAATGAACTAAGAATAAAATGCAATCCGCTCTTGGGAGATCGAGGCGTCAACTCAGGGGTAGGCGGGGGCGTTAACGCATTGAACTTAGGTTCCGGGGAGTCGATTTAAATGGTTCGGTCAGCAAATCAAACCCGAGGGGAAATCGCGCCTATGTCTATTAGAATGACTCGTTTCGCAATCCTTTGTACGGCAACCGTGTTGCTGGGCCCATTAGCAGCGGCGGGAACGTTGCGCGTGGGACCGCCTTCGTTTCAAGGTTCGGACGTAACAGTCCCCATTCTTTTGGAGGAGTCGGCGGACCAAGGGGTTTCCGCCCTTGATTTTCGGCTGAATTATGACCCCGAGATTTTTCAACCCGTATCCGCCAGCACGGGCGCGGCTGCGTCTGACGCCAACAAACAGGTCCAAGCGAATTCCACACGCGAGGGCGAGTATTCCGTGGTGATGATGGGAATGAACCAGAGCACGGTGACCGACGGGGAAGTGGCTTCCATACGCTTTGAGCGCGTTTCGGAACCAGCCTCTGGCCGCAGCAATGTCCGGATTTCCCGCACGACGCTGGCCTCCGCCGATGGCGCTGAAATCCCCTCGGAAGGGGGAACGGCCACAATTGAGTTGAACAGCGAGGAACCCAACGGGGATGATGCTCCGGCGGATGCCGAAGAAGCGGAGGGCGCCGAGAGCACGGCGTCACCGGGACAAGAGCAACGCGGCAGCGCCAGTCAGACGCCGGCGGCGGGAACGCAAGAGCAACAGCCCGCTGCGCAAGACGAGGCCCCACGCAGCACGCCGCCCATACGGGGACGGGCGCAGCCTCCGGACGAAGAACCGTTCCAGCGAGAAGAGGAAGATGAGCCTGTAGGTTCCGCGGAACAACTGGCGCGCACGCTGGACGACGCGGATGACGCTCGGGCGGGGATCTCCGAGTTCGCCGAACCGTCGGCGGAGGAGGGCGGCGACCGTGGCCCCGGCCCTCAGCGGCAGTCTCATGACCTTATGGAAGGCGCCAACGAAAACGAGATGGAACAAACCACGCCCCGCGCCGTCGAGAACGAGGGAGAAAGAACGTCCAGCTCGGACCAAAGGGGCGCGTTGACAGAAACAGAACAGTTAGCGCAGGCGGATCCGAGTGAAAGCTCACCCAGCGGGGCAGAAGCTGGCAGTGGGATACCCGCCGCCACAACGGGTTCGCAAGCCGACGGGAGCGGGGCGGCCCCCTATGTCATTGGGGGGATTGTCGTGCTTGGATTGGCCGCGCTGTTTGTAATGCGCAATAAGCTTCTCGCGTAATTAAGATAGCAACGTTCTCTTTGCGCCGCCTTTCAAAAGGGATGGATGTAATCTCTTTTGGAGGGCGGATGTTTATTTATTCCCTCGCGACTCGGCCGGGACCGAGAGGTAGGCTAGCGTTTGTCTGCGCGGCGCAAGTTCGATACACTACAATTGCAATATCGCCCACAATCAAGTCACAAGACCTTCCAAACCGGATACCTGTATGACGCAACCTGCTCAATCACCCTCCGGGCGTCACCCGCTTCAGATAGCCCGAGATGTGGTCGGCCTCGAAATGAAGGCCTTGCGCGAAATGGAGCAGGCCCTCGACGCGCGATTCGAGGAGGCGGTGGCGTTGATACTGGAACGTCCCGGCCGCGTCATTGTGACTGGGGTGGGTAAGAGCGGCATCATTGGCCGGAAAATAAGCGCCACCCTCGCCAGCACGGGAACTACATCGTACTTCCTTCATGCCGCCGAAGGGCTGCACGGCGATCTCGGCATCATGCATCGGGATGATGTGGTGCTGTGTTTGTCACGCAGCGGGGCGAGCGACGAATTGAACCACCTCCTGCCAGTCTTTGGAAAGTTGAATGTCCCCGTCATCGCGGTCACATCGAATTTGGACTCCGTCCTCGCTCGCCACAGCCGCGTTGTGCTCAATCTTGGCGTCACCACCGAAGCCTGTCCGCACGGCCTGGCGCCGACATCAAGCACGACGGCCATGCTTGTGCTGGGCGATGCGCTGGCGATAGCCCTGCTCGAACAACGAGGTTTCCGCCGGGAAGACTACGCGTTTCTCCACCCCGCGGGCAACCTAGGGCGACGGCTTCTTATCCAAGTCGACGACCTCATGGAAACGGACGAACAGGTGGCGCATGTAAACGCGGATGCGCGGATGAAGGAGGCCACCCTCGCGATGGCCTCGAAACGGGGCATCTGCGCCGTGCTAGGCGACGACGGCCGGGTCATCGGAGTGATAACCACGGGCGACCTGAACCGTCTTATCGAGCGCACTCCCGATTTCTTCCCTGTACCCGTGACGGAAGTGATGAACCGCACGCCGAAACTAGTGGAAGAAGGCACACTCGCGTTCACCGCCTATAACCACATGGAGGAGCACCGCATCATCGCGATGCCCGTGGTCGATCGCGAAAGCCGTCTCAAAGGCATGGTCCACCTCCACGACATCATGCGTGCCGGGATTTTCTAGTGCGGAGACAAAAAGGCCCCTATATGCGCCCGCAGCCTTTTTACCGCGGCGTTCTAGCTGGGGCCTTAGGGCTTAGTAGCGCCCCACACCGCCCGGACCGCCAGCCGCTCCCATGCCTCCTCCGGCGCCGAACTGTTGCCGCCATTGGCCCGCCGCGACGCCAGAACCGCGGGCGCCCCCGAGATCGGTGAATCCCAGGAACCGGCCGCGCGGCGGTCCTTGTACGAAGGTCTGGCTCATTGGCATGATAACCGCAGGCGGCTCCCCAACGAGACGGTCGTCGATGTTTGTAAAGAGCTGACTGATATTGCTGAAATGGCCGCCAGCGCCGCCGAAGCCGCCGCCAGCGCCGCCAAAACCGCCAGCCTGACCGCCAAAACCGCCAGCCTGACCGCCAAAGCCGCCTGTGGTTCCACCAAAGCCCCCTGTGGTTCCACCAAAGCCGCCTGTGGTTCCACCAAAGCCCCCTGTGGTTCCACCGAAGCCGCCCGTGGTTCCACCAAAGCCGCCGGTGGTTCCACCTATACCCCCACCGAAGCCGCCGCTGGTCCCCCCAAAGCCGCCGGTAGCGCCGCCGCCATAGCCAAACGCTGCCGTCATCTGTTGGGCCGTGGCGCGGCTAATACCGGCTTCGCTTTGCCGATCCGCCGTGTTATCGTCAAGGTTCGTTATCCACTCCGTGGATTCGCCGCTGGGCGTTTCCTCGCCCGTGCTAGGCTCTGCAATCGACTGCGTGGGAGTTGCTTCCGATTGGGTGTCCTGTTGAGTAGCGTGGTTGCGTTCCCATTTCGCCACAAGGGCGTCGCGTTCCGCGTGGTCCGCCGTGGTGACGCTTTCCACTTCATTGACCCTGAAGGTATCTACTTCCCCGCTCGCCGGATTCTGGACATAATAGAGGTTGGCCCCTTCCCGCACGATCACATTCTGGCGCGTTTCGCCGTTGGTCAACTCAATACTGTCCGCGCCCGCCGAAGGGGCAGTCAATAGGACTGCCAGGGCCGCAATTACGATAGCCCCTCTCCTCACAAACATACTCCCTAACCTCCTGTCTTTGGTTAATCCTATACGGCGCATATCCATGCGTCTCATTTAAACTACTCCATACCAAATGCTAGCAGAAACGTATCCGCTGCGTAAATGCGCCTATTTGAAAAACTATATTTCGCACTTTAGGTATAGTCTTTGGCGTTTTGGCCAAAGCGCTTATCGTGGCGATGTGTTGCTGGTGAAGGGAAGCGGGCTCGCGGCGCAGGTTTCCATGCCTGGCGCGTTGGCGGCGGTATCGCGGCTTCTTTCGGCAGCTCCGTCTTCGCAAAAAACTCAGTGTACCGAAAAGGGGGCCTCGATGTTCCTCCTGGCTCGCCAAGCCCACCTACCCTCACCAGCCAAACATCGCGGCGAGAAGTTCCGCAGCCAAAGCCCCCGGTGTTGCACTTCGTATATGAATCGAGGCAGGACATAACCTGATTCGTAGAATTGCGTTTTGCGCCCAGGTTCTGCTATGCTCTCGCCACCTGCTTGCGGCTCCCCTCACTGCGTTGCGCAGCCTTGAGTTTTTTACCGAGAGACTGGCGCTCCCTGCACCGTGGCGCATCGACCCCGCCCAGGACGCAGTCCTTTTGTTGTCAGTGTGCCCGCTCCATGGGACGCGCCACACTGGGAGCCCACCGCGGCCCATTCCAAGAAACGAACCTAACACAAAGAAGGAAAAGGTGGTATGTGTGGAATTGTAGGATATATCGGGGATAAGAACCCCGTGGATGTGATTATGGCCGGGCTTCACCGGTTGGAGTACCGGGGATACGATTCGGCCGGCGTCGCCGTGGTGAACGATGGACGCCTGGATTGCATTAAGAGCTTGGGCAAGCTCAAGGTGCTTGATGAGAAGCTTGAAGCTCAACCCCTTGGCGGGAAGCTGGGCATCGGCCACACGCGCTGGGCCACGCATGGGGCGCCCAGCGAGGCGAATTCCCACCCTCATTTTGATCAAAACATGGAAATCGCCGTGGTTCACAATGGGATTATCGAGAACTATCAGGAGATTCGCGCCCAGCTTGAGGCGGATGGCGTAACATTCCGCAGCCAGACCGACACGGAAACCATCGCTCACCTCATCCGCAAGTACCACGAAGGCGACCTTTTCGCCGCCGTCAAGCGCGCCCTCCAAGACGTCCATGGCGCGTACGCCATTGGGGTGATCAGTAAGGACAACCCCGATGTGCTCGTCGCGGCCCGCCACGGTAGCCCCCTGATTGTGGGCTTGGGCGAAGACGAAGCATTTATCGGCTCCGACGTCCCGGCGATCATGAAGTTCACGCGGCAGGTGCTCTACCTGGACAACGGCCAAGTCTGCGAAATCCGCCGGGATGGATATCAGGTCCAGGACATTCAGGGCAATCCCGTCGAACTCGAGGTCAATCATATTGAGTGGGACGATGCCGCCGCCGAGAAGGAAGGGTATCCCCACTTCATGCTCAAGGAAATCAACCAGCAGCCGGAGGTGATTCAGAACACCCTGCGCGGCCGCGTTGACGAAGGGTCCGACGAGGTTCGTCTCGCCGAGATGAACATCAATACGGACGACTTGAAGGCGCTCGAAAAGGTTGTCATCGTAGCCTGCGGCACCGCTTGGCACGCGGGCATGGTGGGCAAGTATCTCATTGAAAAGTTCGCCAAGGTCCCGGTCGAACTTGATCTGGCCTCGGAGTACCGTTACCGCGATCCCATCGTTCCGCCGAACACGCTGATGATTCCGGTCTCCCAGTCCGGCGAGACCGCGGACACCTTGGAGGCCATCCGTATCGCCAAGAGCCTTGGCGCGAAGGTCGCCTCCATCGTCAACGCCGTGGGTTCGAGCGTGGCGCGGGAATCCGACGGCGTCATCTATCAGCAGGCCGGCCCGGAAATCGGCGTGGCGTCCACCAAGGCCTACACGTCGCAGTGCACGGCGTTCGCCTTGTTCACCATCTGGCTGGCGGAAACGCGCGGCAAGCTGGACAAGGCGACGGCGAAGCAGATGATTGGTCATCTCCGGGAAATTCCTGGTAAAATTCAGCAAATCCT
>JAWOFY010000177.1:0-4069 GCA_046497285.1 Candidatus Hydrogenedentota bacterium | reverse complement strand
AACACGACGTCGTTGTCTTCCGCCCGGCCCAAGTGAATTTCCGTCCCCGTGAGCGGGATAGTCAACGGGGCCGCGCCCGGCTCTTCAATGATCAATAGCGCCATATCATGGGTGCGCCGCCTCCACGCCCCAGAACCGCGTGGAGCTGCTTTTCATTCCTCTTGCCTGGCTGCTGGTGGATTACAACGCCGCATCAACGCGGCGGCGCGAATAGGAAAGCAATGTGTTCTTAGTGTACCCCATGCATGATTCCGCAAGAAAACGCCGGTTTTCACCCCCAAAAGACCCTGGCAAAGGCGATTACGTAGACGGCTGCTTCCCCTTCATTAACGTCTCTATCCGGAGATTAGGGCCTGGCTTAGGCCGGGAGTTCCTTCAGAATGTCAACGCCGCGGCTCGTGCCAATGCGGTTGGCGCCCGCCTCCAGCAACAGCAGTGTATCCCGCAACGTACGGATGCCACCGGCGGCCTTCACGCCGAAATGCGGCCCCACGGCCTCACGCATGAGCGCGACATCCTTGGCTGTGGCCCCCGACTTGCCAAAACCGGTTGAGGTCTTTACGAAGGCGGCCTTGGCCCGTAGGGCGAGTTCGCAGACTCGCCACTTTTCGTCGTCATTCAGGTAGCTTGTTTCCAAAATCACCTTGACGGGAACGTCTTTGGCGGCCTTTACAATGGCGGCGATCTCCTGCTCCACGTATTGCGGGAATCCGGAACGCAAGGCGCCGAGGTTGATCACCATGTCGAGTTCGGCGGCGCCATGGCGCACGGCTTCTTGCGCCTCTTCAAGTTTGATGTGGGCGGTGGTGGCGCCAAGTGGAAAACCGATAACGGGATTCACGCCCACAGGCGAGTCTCGCAGGCGCTTAGCGCAATACGCCGTCCAGACCGGATTAACGCTCACCGTGGCGAAGCCATATTCGGCGGCCTCATCACAGAGCTGGTCAATCTCGCCCTGGGTGGCCTGCGCCCGAAGCAGGGAATGATCAATACGCCCAGCGAGTTGCGCCCGGGTGGGCGTTGTCTGCTTGCTGTCCGCGGCCTGTGTGCGCTTCGGCGTCTGTTTGCCCGCCGGATCGTGCTTGCGGCCCGCGCCGTGTTTGGATTGAAATTCCTTGCTTTTGAACATACGATCGCTTCGCCCCACGTTTAGTCCTCGAACCGTGAACGCCTGTTGATGAGGTTTGATACCCGAAGGGGGCCCACCCGGAGCATTATACCTGACGACGCATTGAAGCCTACAGCGTCATCCTTGTCCGGTTCAATAGGAGAAGCCGCGGCGTTGTTTCTCGAAGGGGCGGGCTGCTACTATAGGGAAGACATTTTGTGGCATTAGGCCGGAATCGGGCTAGAACTTCCGTGGCGGGAGGCAAGGTCCAAGGTAGAGGGTAGGGTAGCAGGCCGCTGAACTCGCGGCCGGTGGAGGTTTTAAAAAGGCCGTGAACACGCGTTTCGTAACCGCCAAAGCCGCTGTTGTCGTGGTGATACTTTGTTCGTTGCAGATGGAGGCCGTGGGGCAGTGGGTGTGGAGCCCGCAGATCGGCCAGCTCATCAATCTTCGCAACCTGCCCCGTGAAACGCCCGAGTTGCAGATCGAGTATATACGCAGTCTCATGCTCGAGGGCGAGTACCGGCAGGCCATGGGGGAGACCAACCTCTTTATGGACTACTACTCCGATTCGGAGTACGCGGACGAGAACCAGTTCTTGCGCGGGGAAATCCTGTACCGATGGGAGCGGTATCATCGGGCGGCGCAAGAGTTTCAGCAGGTGGTGGTGAATTACCCCGCCAGCGATTTGCATGAGGAGGTTATAGAGCGGCAATACGATATCGGCGATGCGCTCTACGAAGAAGGCCTTGAGCGGTTGGACCGGACTTTCACCTGGTTCCGGACGAAACCGCTTCGCCAGGCTATCGAAGTGTACAACATGGTTATTGATAACCAGCCCTTCACCGCCGCGGCGGCGGAAGCCCAATACAAGGTTGGGCGCTGTCATCAGGCCCTTGACGAATACGTCGAAGCGGCCTATGAGTACCGCCGGCTTGTCGAGGACTATAGCGGCACGGAATGGGTGCCGGAGGCGAGCTACGGGTTGGTGGCATCCTACTACGCGAGCACATTGCCCCCCGCCTACGACCAATCGCCTAGCCGGTTGACCATCAACGCCATTGAGGACTTTATCCAACGCTATCCCAACGATGAACGCGTGGACGAGTTGGAGGAGACGCGGCAAGAAATGCGCGAAAAGATCGCACAACAGCGTCTAAAAACGGCCCAGTTTTACGAGAAACGGCGGGAGTTTGATTCAGCCCACATCTATTACGAGATTCTTGTGGAGGAATTTGCCGACACGGAAGCGGCGGATTCGGCGCGGGAATGGCTGGCCGATCACAACGATCAGCATCAGCCGCTGGCTGAGCAGTTGGGGGGCTTTTGACCCATGAAGCCAGTGTGGGCGCTTAGTATGGTGGCCGTTACGGCCGCGTTGGCGGTTGGATGCGGCTATACCACGCGAAGCGCGCTTGATCCTGATTTCCAAACCATCCACGTGAAGCCGTTTCAAAACCGAAGCCAGGAGTATGATTTCCAGGCGCCGCTCACCAACGCGGTCACGCGCAAGTTTCTTCACGATGGCCGTCTACGCGTGGTCGGTGAAGACCGGGCCGATCTTGTCTTGGAAGGGGCGATCGTGGATTATCAATTGCGGGGGCTGACCTTTGACGAGGACGACAACGTGAGCCAGTTCGTTCTGGTGGTCGCCGCCGCCGCCCGCCTCATCGACCCCGAAACGGAGGAGGTGGTGTGGCAAGATGAGCAGCTTACCGGCGAAACCAGTTATTACACCCTCGCCACCGGACAGCGCAGCGACCGGCTCCGGGGTAACGCGGACGTGTTTCTGCCTTCGGTGCGCTCCTTTGCGACCGAGGAGGAAAACCGCGCCGCTTCCGAGGCGCTGGACGTGCTCGCCTCCCGGATTTTCCTGCAAACCATCGACCCGTGGTGAGCCATGAACGGCCTTGAGTTTTTGAACAATATCGACTCGGAAGCCCCCCGCCCCGTGTATGTGCTGTGCCCTTACAAGCATCCGCGGGCGCGGAACCCCTCCTATGAGCCGGTCCTGGCCCAGCGCATTGCCAAGGAGTTGGTGGATCGCTTCGTGGATGCGTCCCTGAAGGATCTCGCGTATAGTCATTTCCATGGCGACGAAAGCGACGTGAAAGAGATTGTGGAGACCGCCGAAACCTTCCCTTTCCTTGCGCCCGTTCGCGTTATCGTGGTGAGCCGCGCCGAACAGTTTGAGACGGGCAAGGCCGCCGAACACCTCCTGCGCTACATTGAGTCGCCCAGCGAGTACACCCGGCTTATCCTGATCTGCAACAGCCTTGATCGCCGCCAGAAATTCTTCAAGACGTGCGAGAAACACGCCCTGCTCCTTGAATGCGCTGAACTCAAGGAGCACGAAGTAAGCCTCTGGGTGAACAAGGAAGTCGAAAACAAGGGTAAGACTATTGAGCCGTCGGCCGTGAAGACCTTGGTCGCCCGCGCCGGCCTGCGTCTGGGCGATGTGTTGAACGCCGTGAACGTGGTGTGCGACTACGTGGGGTCCAACGAACGAATTCGCTCCGAGGACGTCGAGGCGGCCTGCGCCGACGTGGCCGAGGAGGAGGTGTGGGCGCTGACCGACGCCATTGCGCACTCGGAGACCGGAAAGGCCATTCGCTGCTTGCGCCAGTTGCTCGAACTTGGGAAGCATGAAATGGAGATCATGGGGCTCATCAACTGGCTGCTCAAGACCGCCTACGCCGTGGCCACTGGCGAAGGCGCTGGGAAGCTGCCGCAGTTTCAAGTCAAGAACGTCCGTCCGCTTGCCGAAAAGCTGGGTCCCCGCAAGCTGCGCGACGCCTTTTCCTTGTGCATGGAAGCCGAGGTGATGCTGCGGACCACGGGGGTGAACAACGAACTTGCGCTCGAACTCCTCGTCGCCAACCTCGCCGCTCCCCGCCGCTCCTCCCAACCCTCCGCCCAGCGCTAAGTGTGTCAACAACAGCGTGCGGCCCCAATCGCCGG
>JAWOFY010000080.1:0-3031 GCA_046497285.1 Candidatus Hydrogenedentota bacterium | reverse complement strand
ATTATTATACTACCTTCCCGGTATCCGAATGAGGAAAGGTTTTTAGCAATTGGAATAATCAAAACGATTCACTGGACGGCAGTTTTCACGGAGCGGGTTGAGAAAGTCCGTTTGATCCGTGTGCGTCGGTCCCGAAAAGAGGAGAAGGAATTGTATGAACGAAACCAATAGAGAGAACCTTGAAGAGCGCTTTGACAGCGGGGAAGCCGTTTTGGATTACTTTGAAACGGGCGTCGTCCTGACGATCGGCCGCCTTGCAGAACTGGCTCCAATCCTGAACTTGTCCGCCCTTGCGAGGGAGGCGGACATCAACGTGCAGACTTTGCAGGCGAAAATCCGCAGAAAAACCCCCTTGTCTGGATCGGAAACGGCTCGTCTTGTCCGAGCTTTGAAAAAACACCACCTGATGACGGTGGCCTAAATACCAACACGTTTGCACAAATAAGTTGGCACGGTGGCCGTCAAGGTAGTTGTCCGATAAAATCATGCTGATTTCTTTAATTGTTTTTCGATCTCGCGCGGATCGGTTGGGTTGAGGGTGGTGGCGTTGACGGGGCTCCAATCGCGGGTGGAGCCGTTGATCCATCTTTGTGGATTTTTGTCGCGGCTTTTTTGATACAGTTGGTGGCGGCGGGCGAGGATTTGATGGTCCTCGCCGGTGTGTTTCTGGTGAGGGGTGACGTATTTGAGCGAGCGGTGTTTATGCTCGTGGTTATACCAGTTGATGAAGGAGAAGGCCCATTGGCGGGCGGCCTCAAGGGTTTCGAAGCCTTTGGGCACTCTGCTGGGGTGATACTTTGCGGTGCGGAAGAAGGCCTCGGCGTGGGCGTTGTCGTTACTGACGCGCGGGCGCGAATGCGAGGGCGTGATGCCGAGGTTGTGCAGCAGTGCCAGGACGGTGCCCGCACGCAGCGGGCCGCCGTTGTCGCCGTGCAGAACCAGGTTCCAGGGATTGACGGCAATCTTTTCGGCCAAAGCGGCGCGGCGCAGCAAGATCGCGGTATTGTCGGCGTTTTCTTCGCAAAAGACCTCCCATGCGACGATCTTGCGGCTGAACAGATCCATAATGATGTACAACTTGAAGAAGCGGCCCTCCACGGTGGTGGGCAACCAGGTGATGTCCCAGACCCAGACCTGCCCCACTGCGGTGGCGGTGTGGCTCACCGGCGCGGGACGGGGACGGGGCTTGCGGGCATAGCCGCGGTGGTTGTTTTGGCCATGGGCCTGAAGCACGCGATAAAAGCTCGATTCCGAGGCGAGGTACTGGTCCTCGTCGGCGAGTTCGGCAACCAGTTGTGCAGGGGCTTTGGAGGCGTTGTGCCGTTCGTTGGCCACGCTCACGATACGCTCCCGTTCCTCCTCGCTGAGTGCGTTTTGCGGGCGCGGACGGGGCGCTTGCGGACGCTTGTCCTCGCCCTCTTCGCCCCGGTCGCGCCAGCGGCGGTAAGTGCGCTCACTAATTCCCACAACGTGGCAGGCCTTGGCCTGGCGCGCACCTGCTGCAATGGCTTCGCTGACAAGCTTCATGATTCTTCGGCGATCCGGGGCGCTTGTCAGGCGTCCTCGCTTTCCCCCCAGATCGCCTCCGCTTTTTTTCGCAGCGTAAGCAGCGCTGCGGTTTCGGCAAGGGCCTCGTTTTTGCGCCTGAGTTCCTTCTCCAGCGCCGCCAATTGCGCACGGTCTTCGCGGCGGGCTCTGGCCAGTTCTTTGCTGGAGGCACGGTCCCAGTCGTTGGCTTCGGCGCAGTTCTGACGCCAGCGCCGGATCTGCTCCGGATACAGGCCCCGCTCGCGGCAATACACCGAGAGTTCCTGCTCCGAAAGCGCCGCAGTTTCCAGCACCGCGTTGAACTTGTCCTGCGAGCCCCAACCTTCCGGGGTGTCGTCGCCTTCGGGCATCACGCGCCCTTGGGCACGCGCCCGCTTGCGCCACTGGTATAGCGTTGCCGAGCAGATCTTCTCCTCCTCTACCAACTCGGGAATGCTCTTGCGGTTGGGGCCGGTCATCTTCGCGATGACCGCCTCACGCCGCTGCTTGGAATATCGTTTCATGGTCTTGCTGTCCTTTCGTTCGCCCCTTGCGTTGCTTTCAACTCTGCCCGGGGACCTCCGGCTTTCCTCCGACGTGCTTTTTGAGCCATTCTCGGAAAGCCTCCGGTCCCCCAATTCCTAAGCCAAAGGCAGTTCCCCAGCCCACTGCCTCCAACTCTAGAATCCTATTGTAACAGAGCGGACAACTACGCTGACAGATAGGGGGGGTGAACGATGAGCCATTACTACGACACCGGCGTCGTCCTCAAGCTCTACACAGTGGAAGCGGAGTCGGCGGCCGTGCGCCGCTTTGTCAAACGATGGAAGGAACCGCTCTACCTCAATTCCCTCCATCGGTCCGAATGCATCGCGGCCTTCCGGCTCAAGGCTTTTCGCGGCGAGTGCAATGAGGAAACGGCCACACGGGCCATTGCCGACATGGAGGACGACCTCGCCACCGGCGTCATTCGGCTGATGGGAATCGACTGGGACGCGGCATGGGCTGCCTGCCGGAGCATCGCGGACGCCCATGCCTCCAAAACCGGTTGCCGTACCCTCGATACCCTCCATGTTGCCTGTGCGCGCCAGCTGGCCATCCGCGAATTCGTCACCACCGACCAGCGCCAGGCCATCCTTGCGCAACACCTCGGCATGCGGGTAGTCGATCCGAGGTAGAACCCGGATCCTCCTGCTTCCAAATAAGCGGGCAGCCATGGGCGAAACCCGCCTAAGGAAACACTGATTCCGCCCGGTGGGCCCTTTGCCCTTGTAAACAAAGGGCTTCAGCGGATGATAAACTTCATACCCGCATCACTCTCAGGCGATTTCAGAGGCGGCTGTTGCGATTTTGAAGGCGAACGCGATGGCACGCTCTACGCCCGCCCGTATACGCCCGATCCCGTCACAGGCCGCCAATGGTTTGCTTTCATCGCCCGGCTGAATGGCCCGCCGGGCACATACCGGATCGGCATCCAGTGGCCGCCCGCGAATCCCCGGCTCGA
>JAWOFY010000077.1:0-7744 GCA_046497285.1 Candidatus Hydrogenedentota bacterium | reverse complement strand
GCCAAGAACTCCGGCTCCAAGGTGGTTTCTTGATCGTAGACCTGAGAAATTTCATAGCCCTCGTTCTGCACTATGTCTCGGAACACCGAAACGCCTTCTGAACCGGTGTCATCGAGCAACATTTGATGAAACGGGTCGTCATCTCCGGAGGGAACGGAGCCGTCTGCGGCAACATCCCCATGAATATAGGCTATGTCGCTTGCTTCCACATTAACCGAAACGGCAGCTAACAATGCAAACAGCGAGACAGTCACTATCATCGAGTTTACGGTACGGGAGTTCATTCTGGGCTCCTTTCAAGCTCATCGATCGCTTTCGTAAAGGTTCGGATACAAAAAAGGATTCTCCGTCCACCTCTGTCGGTGAGGGAGAATCCTGTTGACACTTCGATCTTACGCTAGAATATCGCACCATAAAAAAATCAGCCTCACACCCACCCGAGTCCGCTTTGGGACCTAGGCGCAAGCAAGGCCGTCTCATGGAGTTTGGGGCTGTTTCGGACGTGGGCGAGGCTGCCATAAGATCTTGACGAACCTACGGCACAGGACCTGTAGGTTATAGAAACCCGCCCCTTCTTGCATCTACCCCGGAAAGGACTTGTGCAAGAAACGCGTTTGGCAGCCCGTAGGGGATTCGAACCCCTGTGACAGGACTGAGAATCCTGCATCCTAGACCCCTAGATGAACGGGCCGCACGAAACTCTCTCGGTCAATGTGACCAGTAGTTACGATTATATCGGGAATGGGGGCGGAAATGCAAACACACCACGCCTCCTGCCCTCAAATCGTAGAAGGAGTGTACATTATACCGCTGCCCGTGTGCAACCTTTTGTGTTCTGCCCAATCGCCGGATAAGGATTCGCAAGAACCCTATCGCCGCATTCCAGGCGGCTCATAAATGCCGGCGAGACGCCGGCGGTACGTTCTCACCCATTGGGTGCGGATGAATTTCCTTTTCATGCGCGAGTAACAAAGACATCAACATATCTTGGGCTGACTTATCCGGCGATTGGCGTTTCTATGGTTGAGCGGCGCGTTTGACCTCGGTGAGGTTTGACCCTATTATAGGGGCGTCTCATTGACTTAGACACGTATGGAATAGGGAAACAAAAGCGGAGGAAGTCAATTCATGAAAGCCGGCATCAACCAATGGGCTTTTCCCGCGGATATGCCGACTACCGAGGCGATATCGCACGCTCATTGGCTGGGCTTTGAGGCGTTCGAGGTGTGTGTGGAGGAAGAGGGGCGTGTGCCGTTGGATATCTCGGAGGCGGACGCTGTAGCTATCCGGAAGCACGCCGATGCCCTCGGAGTCGCTTTGTCTTCAATGGGCTGCGGCTTACATTGGCGTTATCCTCTTTCCTCGCCAGAGGAATCCACCCGCGAAAAAGGGTGGGAGATTACCAGGCAAGCCTTACGCATCGCTCATTGGATGGAAATCGAATCGCTGCTGGTTGTGCCTGGAACCGTTACAGAGAATGCGCCGTACGACATGGTCCTCGAGCATTCCCTGGCGTCCCTTCAAGAGCTGCGGGCGGAGGCGGAGAAACAACGCGTGGCTATTGCGCTCGAAAACGTTTGGAACCGCTTCCTCCTGTCTCCCACGGAGTTTCGCGATTTCATTGACCAATGCGACAGTGCGTACATTGGGGCGTATTTCGACATCGGGAATGTGCTCGCCTTTGGGTATCCCGAGCAATGGATCCGCATTTTGGGCCGGCGCATCAAGGCGGTTCACGCCAAGGATTTTCGGACCGAGGTGGGCACACTCGCCGGTTTCGTGATGCTGTTGGAAGGGGATGTGAATTGGCCCGCCGTCATGCAGGCTCTTCGGGAAGCCGGCTACACCAACCCCTTAATTGCGGAGTATTTCGCCCCAACCCAAGCCCATGCCGGCGACGCGATGCTGCGCCAGATTTTGACCGGGCTGAAAACCATTACCGGCCTGTGAGTGAGCGGCAGGGCCTTTGAGCTTTGAGAGAGGGGGAAAAGAATCATTTGGCACACGCCCCGTTCCCGGTGCGCCGGGGCGGCGTTGCGCAATGCTAGGGACGGGGCGCTACACCTAAAGGGCGGCATGGGCGCGTGTCCATGCCGGTAAAGCAACCGCGAGGGCCTGAACGGCTCCGCATTGCGTAAGGAGGAATCACCACCATGAATATCGGAATCATCGGTTGTGGCGTCATGGGCGAGCTACACGCCCAGTTGGCCGCGAACTGCGGCCACCGCATCGTGGCCTGCGCCGACACGTCCCGCTCGAAGGCGAAGCAGCTGGCCAAAACCTACAAGGACCACGGGGCGGAGGCTGAGAAGGACGGCAGGGGCGTGACGAGCCAGCCGGACGTGGAGGTCATCGTAATCAACACGCCGACCCCCACGCACGGCGAGTTTATCAAGGCCGCCGCCGAAAACGGGAAACACATCTTTTGCGAAAAGCCCTTGGGCCGAACGACTGCGGAGTGCGAAGAGGCCGTGCAGGCGGCGAAGAGCGCAGGAATAAAGCTCTTTGTTGGCCACGTGGTTCGCTATTTCCACGAATTTGAAACCATCAAGGGGCTTGTCGAGGCCGGCAAAGCGGGCGAACCGGGTTTTGTGAAGACCTATCGCGGCGGGATGGCGCCTCAGGGCGAGGGCGGCTGGTTTCGCGATGTGGCCCAGAGCGGCGGAGTGGTGTTTGACTGTTCCATCCACGATCTCGACTGGATTCGCTATACCTTTGGCGAAGTCGAACGCGTGTTTTGTCAGACGGTTCACGAAACGAAGCCGGATGTCATTGACTACGCCATGGTCACGTTGCGTCTGAAGAACGGCATGATTGGGCAGGTCATCGGTACATGGGCTCACCCCTCGGGATTCCGTGTGAAGGCGGAAGTCTGTGGCAGCCGCGGCGTTCTGCAATTCGACAGCGCGGAGACCGCCGTGGAAACCCATATGCGCAAGACCGCCAAGGGGGACGACCCCAGCGTCATCGTGCCTGGCAGTCCCGTGGACAAAAGCCCTTACCTGTTGGAGTGGGAGGACTTCACGAAATGGCTCAAGGGTGAAGGTGAACCCCGCGTAACCCCGGACGACGCCGTAAGCGCTGTCCGGATTGCTGAAGCCGCCCTGGAATCCGCCAAGACCGGCGCGCCCGTAATCCTGTAGGCGCGAAACATAAGGAGATTGATGCAATGGCCAAGATAGGAATTATGAGCTTCGCTCACTTACACGGCGACTTCTACGCGGGCTGCGTGGTTGCGAATCCCGATGCTGAGCTAACCGCCGTTTGGGATGACAATGTGCAGCGGGGCCAGGAAGCGGCCCAGCGATACGGCACGACGTTCATCGAGGACATGGACGAGTTTCTGAAGCAGGGGCTGGACGGGGTGATTATCACCTCCGAAAACATGAAGCACCGGCAGATGGTGGAGAAAGCGGCGGAAGCGGGTCTTTGGATTCTGTGCGAGAAACCGCTTTCCCCCGCGGTGGAAGATTGCCAAGCCATGGTGGATGCGTGCAAGAAGGCGGGGGTTGGACTGGGTATCCCCTATCCCTGCCGTCATGTGCCCGCTCTGAAGGAAGTGAAGAAGCAGATCGATAGTGGCGCCCTCGGGAAGATCTTCGCGGTCTCCTGTACGAACAACGGCCAGTTTCCCGGCGGCTGGTTTGGTGACGAGAGCCTGAGCGGCGGCGGCGCCACCATGGACCATACCGTCCACGTTGCCGATTTGCTGCGCTGGTACACAGGCAAGGAATTCACGAAGGTCTACTGTGAGAACGGTAACCTGCTTCGCTCAGGCCTTGGCACGGATGACATCGGCGTCATGCATATGGAGATGGAAGGGGGCATTGCTATCTCCCATATCGCGAGCTGGAGCCGCTGCGACAGCTTCCCCACATGGGGCGATGTCACGCTTGAGATTGTGGCCGAGAACGGCGTTATTGAAGTGGACGCCTTCAACCAGAAGGTCGATGTCTACAATGACGACGACGTGAAAGCCCAGTGGGTCGGATGGGGGATGGACCCCAACGGGGGGATTATCGCCGACTTTGTGGCCTCGATCGCGGAGAAGCGCGATCCCATCGCTACGGGCATGGACGGTCTCAAGAGCGTGGCGGTCACGGTGGCCGCCTATAAATCCGCCCGCACCACCGAGATGGTCGAGGTGTAAAAGAGAAGGCTTCTCCTCGACGCGGCCGCCCGGCTGTGGCAGGCTTATGTCAACCCGGGACAGCTGTCAAGCGTTTAACTACTAGCTTCTCTTGTTCTCCTGATGCTTCAACGTTTCATGCCCCCTTTTTCCCGTCCGCACATAGTGGAGGGAGAAAGGGGGCGCTCTCTTTTTGGGGGACAAAGCCCACACGCTCTAAGCCTACTCCTCTGATGCTCTTGGTTCCGCCGCACCTCGTGTGGTCCATCGGTCCTTCAGGGTGCGTATGTTAAGAAGGATGCTTGTGGCTGTCGCCAGAACGAGCCCGACCACAGTCGTCGCGTCGACGTAGAATCGGCTTATCGTGACGGGCAGCAAGCTCTCCACGAGAAACCGGGTGTAGGACGTATAGTGTGGAGGATGTCCTATCGCTTCCCGCACTTGCCAATGCCAGTCCGTGCATGGGCAATACCCCCAGCCGTACCAGTATCCGAGTCCAAGCCACGAAAACACGGTCAGTAACGTTACGGCTAAGTGCCACCGCCGCGTGCGGGGATGCACCCAACCCACCAGTACGAAGATAATCCATGCCGTGTGGAACACAAAGAAAAACATATCAAGCGTTCGAAGTAGCGCCATGAGGCTTATTCACATTTCATTTAAATACGCGTTCCATTAAATGACCCCACCGGGATCATAGCTGGAAGCCAGGGGTTGAGAAGCGCGCGTAGCGTGCGGCTGTCCCTGGAGCCCTGGTGGGGTTTGAATTTGGAGACGCTATTGGTTTTTCTCAGCGTCTCCATGGGAAAGAAAGGTGGTAAGGGTGTATCGCCCGTTGTGACGCGCGACGCTGCAGGGATGGTCGAAGGCCTCCGTGAGCACGTGGTCTTGCAGCATGTCCGGGGGCGCGCCGCATGCGAGGATCTCGCCTTGCTTTAGCACGAGGACGTTGTCCACGGAGGCATGGATTTCTTCAATATGATGGGTGACGAGCACGAGCGTGAGATCCGGGCGGGCGGTCCGCAGCGCGCTGAGCCGGGCGAGGAAACCTTCCCGCGCGGCGGGATCAAGACCGGCGCAGGGTTCGTCAAGCACGAGAAGGGCCGGGCCTGGCGTCAAGGCGCGCGCGATGAGGACGCGCTGCCGCTCGCCTTGCGACAGGGTTTCAAAGGGTTGATTCGCCTGCGGCGTCAGGCCAAGCTGGTCAAGGCTTTGACGCGCGCGGTCCTGCTCGGCGGCGCCGAAGTTCCGATACACGCCGAAGCTGGCGTCCAGCCCAGACAATGCGACGGTCATGGCGCAGTCGCGTGGGGGGATGCGGCGCTCCAGGGCGGAGCTGACCCAGCCGATGGTCTTGCGCAGCTCGGGGACATGACATTCGCCAAGCCGCCGGCCCCGCACCGAGACGGTCCCCTCCGTGGGCCATTCGTAGCCGGTAACGATTTTGAGCAGCGTGGTTTTTCCGGAGCCGTTGGCCCCCAGAAGCGCCCAGTGTTCGCCGCGGCGCACGGTCCATGTGATGTCCCGCAGCAGCCAGCGGCCTTCTTTCCGGACGCCGACCCCGCGCAAGGCGAGGACGGCGCCGCTGTCGCTACTCTCCGGGGTAGCCGTCATCACCCTCTGCCTCGTCGTCCGTCCAGCCCTGTTCGCCACGCAGGGGCACGAAAACGCATCCCACGCTTTCGGATTCCTCGAACGCGCCGTTGCGCCGGTCAACCACTTTCAGCCGTTGGGCGTGCCGGGGCCCCACCGGACACACCAAGCGTCCGCCGGGAGCGAGCTGCTCCTTAAGTGCGGGCGGTATCGAAGGGCTTCCCGCCGTGACGATGATGCGGTTGAACGGGGCATGGTCCGGCGCGCCCGCGCTGCCGTCGCCGACCACGACGCGGACATTGCCATAGCCCGCGTCGCGAAGCCGCCCGGCCGCTGCTTGGGCAAGCTTCTCGAACCGTTCAATGGTGATGACCTCGCGGGCGAGGGCGGCCAGCACGGCGGCTTGATAGCCGGAGCCGGTTCCCACTTCGAGCACGCGGTGATGCGGCTCGATGGCGAGCAACTCGGTCATGAGCGCCACCATGTAGGGTTGTGAGATGGTTTGCCCCGCGCCAATGTCGAGCGGCCGGTCGTCGTAGGCTTGGTTGGCGAGGTCCGGCGGTACAAACAGATGCCGGGGGACCTCTTCCATCACGCGCAACACGTCCGGGTCATGGATTCCCCGCGCACGGAGTTGGGACGCGACCATCTTGCGCCGGGCCTCGGTATAGTCGGTTTTGTTCATGCGGTAATCCATGGCGCCGCCTTATCGCCGGGTTGCGGGATCGGCTTCGGCGGCCGGTCCAACGGCGGACTTTGTTAGCATGCCCCCTGCATTCTTGGTTAGCACGCGCATTCACGCGGCTTCCGCCAACAGCCCCACGAGGGCGGTGCGCACAAGCCACAACAAAAGCAAGGCCACCAGCGGCGTGATATCCACTGGACCCAAGGGCGGCAGTATGCTGCGCAAACGGTCCAGCAGGGGATCGGTGACGGCCGGAATCCAGCGCAGCCACCGGTGGCCGTAGATATCCATCTGGATCCAGGGGGCCATCCACCGGAACAGCACCAGCAGCATGTACAGGGTTAAACCGGCCTGTGTTGCGCGAATTAGGAATTCCATGAGAAAGGGAACACTCGCAGTTGGGTATACCGGGGTCCGGATGATGTCAGCTCACTCGCATATAATGACACATGGCCCGCCTCGAATTCACCCCCATGGAAATCCTGCTCGTCCGTAAGAGGCCCCGTGAGTTTGCCCGCCGTCTTGGGGTCGCGGATGCGTCCGAGTGTGACGTGCGGCTTGAACGCCTTTGTCTCCGCCTTGAGCCCGATGGAGCGCGCGGCCGTTTCGGCGGCCTGTTGGCATGCGGCGAGCGGCCCCTCCAACGGGGATAGGCCCGCCCATACCACGCGAGGCGCGCGCACATTGGGGAAGGCCCCGATGTGAGCCAGCGTGAGCGGGAAAGGGTCTTGCCGCGCGTACACCGGCGCTAGATCGTCCCCAAGCTGTTCCAGGGCATCCGGCGCGACCTCGCCAAGGAATCGCAGTGTCAGGTGCATGCGGTCCGGAGTAACCCAGGACACGCGCGCCCCCGCCCGTTTCAACCGGCTCGCCACGGCGAACAAGGCCTCCCGCTGTTCGAGGGGGAGATCAAGGGCGAGAAACGCCCGGATAGGCTCCGGTTCCCCGCTGGTCATGGCGTGCCGGTCACGCGGGCCTTCAAGGCCGCCCATGCTTCGTCATCGGCGCATACCGGCGGAATGCCGATATCCGCCACGACCAGCCGGCCCGCGCAGTTCTGGGCGGCGGGGTTTTCAAAGCCTTTCTTCGGGAATTGAAACGTGACGGTGACATCCGCCCGGATGGCCGCGCCCAATACCTCGCCCGTGTCGGTGTGTACGCCCGTGGGGATGTCCACCGCGAGGGTCGGGACGCCTGGCCACGCTTCGACGGCCGTGCGATAGAGACCACGCACTTCGCCCTCCGTGCCGGTTCCCAACATCGCGTCAACGGCGTGGGCGCACTCCGACAAGCCCGCGACGGCTTCGGTGACCGCCGCCTCGTCCGTTGCGCATTCA